>JAEWKL010000665.1 GCA_023386115.1 Pseudomonadota bacterium | reverse complement strand
GGCGATGGCCGCCTCGCCCTGGAGCAGGCCGGTGGCGAGGAGCGCCGGCAGGTCGAGGATGGCGTCGCCGATCGCGACGCCGGCCCGCGGCGCCCCGTCCGCTGGCGAGAACACCCCGAGCGGCAGGTTCTGGATCGGGAAGTCGGGATGCCCGTCGGCCCCCTTCACCCAGGAACGCAGGGCGGCGTCGTGCGTCTGGTCGAGCTTCGTCATCAGCGCGCCTCCGGCCGGTTCGGGTCGAAATGCTTCGTCAGCTTGCGCCCGTACGTGCCGTAATCCTTCTGCAGGGCCGGGGTCTCGGCGGCGAAGCGGCTGACCTTCTGGGGAAACCGCGTCTCGAACATGAAGGCCAGCGTTCCCTCCAGCTTGTGGGGCTTCAACTCCGCGTTCGAGGCCTTCTCGAAGGCGTCGACATCCGGCCCGTGCGGCAGGAGCGTATTGTGCAGCGAGGCGCCGCCCGGCTGGAAGCCGCCACCGGTCTTGGCGTCGTAGACGCCGTAGACCAGCCCCATGAACTCGCTCATCACGTTGAGGTGGTACCAGGGCGGCCGGAAGGTGTTCTCCGCCACCAGCCAGCGGTCGGAGAAGATCACGAAGTCGATGTTCGCCGTGCCGGGCGTCTCGGAGGGCGAGGTCAGCACCGTGAAGATCGACGGGTCGGCGTGATCGAACAGGATCGGGCCGACCGGCGAGAACTTTCTGAGATCGTACTTGTAGGGCGCGTAGTTGCCGTGCCAGGCCACCACGTCGAGGGGCGAGTGGGCGATCTCGGCCGCCCACAGAGTGCCGCCCCACTTCACCAGCATCGTGCCGGGCGCCTCGCGGTCCTCGTAGGCGGCGACCGGCGTGAGGAAGTCGCGCTGGTTGGCCAGGCAATTGGCGCCGATCGGGCCGCGCTCCGGCAGGGTGAAGGCGCCGCCGTAATTCTCGCACAGATAGCCGCGGGCCGGCCCGCCCAGCAGCTCGACGGACATCTTCACGCCCCGGGGGATCACCACGATCTCGCCGGGCGCGACGTCGATGAGGCCGAACTCGGTGCGGAAGCGAAGCGCGCCCTCCTGCGGCACGACCAGCATCTCACCGTCGGCGTTGTAGAAATACTCGTCCTGCATCGAGCGGGTGGCGAAGTAGAGATGCGCGCCCATCCCGGCCTGCGACCCGGCATCACCGGCCGTCGTCATGGTGCGGATGCCCTCGACGAAGGACAAGGGCTCGGCCGGGATCGGCACGGGATCCCAGCGCAACGGGGCTGGCGGCAGTTCGACCTCCTGGGCCGGCGCGGTACGCCACAGGCCGGCATCGACCTTCCGGAACGCCCCCCAGTGCATGACGGTGGGGCGGATGCGGTAGAGCCAGGAGCGCTCGTTGGTGGTGCGCGGCGCGGTGAAGGGCGAGCCGGAGACCTGCTCGGCGTAGAGGCCGTAGGGGCATTTCTGCGGCGAGTTGCGGCCGACCGGCAGCGCACCCGGCAGGGCCTCGGTTTCAAAGCCGTTGCCGAAGCCCGACAGGTAGCCGGGATGGATCGGCCGTGCGGCGGGTTCGCCGGCGGGAATCGGGCGGGTCTGCTGGTTCATGGGGGAATCTCCCGTACCGTCAGATAACGTATTTCGAGAGCGGGCCCGGACCCGCGTCAGGCGTGATCCGGGTTCGCCGGGCGGAGTGAAGTCCGGGCGAGCGCGACGGCCTGAGCGAGCACGGCGGGATCGCCGACCTCGTGGGCGAGGATCAGCACGAGCCGCGCGTTGAGCGCTGCGCTCTCCGCGTCGCTCAAGCCGTGATGCGCGCGGATCAGGCTCTCGTAGACCTCGTCCGCCCGCCCGGCGAAGCCGTCGTCCTGTCTGAGCAGGGCCGTCATCACGCCGCCTCCCGAACCGCATTGCCGGCCCGTCCGCACGCCCGGGCGAGCGCTCCGGCGACCTCGTCCCCGTCAATCTCCGCGAAGCGGGCCGCGACATGCGCGTCGGGCCGGATCAGGTAGGCCGTAACCGATCGAGCGGCGTAGCGCAGCCCGGCGACGCCATCGGGATCGAGGAGCACCTCGGCCCCCGGCACTGACAGGGGGCGCGTGGCGACGACGACGCAGCGCAGGGAGGGAGCGAAATCCGCGAGCCGGCCGAGATCCGGCGCCTCGGCGCCGGCGAAGACCAGGAGCGTGAACGGCCCGCCGAGCCGGTCGAGCAGCCAGCCGGCACGGCCGGAGGCGTCGACGACCGGCGCGTCGATGCAAGCGTCGCCGGGATGGAGGCCCTCAGGCCGCGGGACCGGATCCGGGGTCTGGAGCGACATCCCGGCGAGCCTGCATGGCCGCGACAGGCGGCCGGCATTGAGGAGCAAGCGGGCGAAGGGCGCGGTGGCGGCGAGATCCAGCACCCCGTCGCGAAAATGCCGCTCGGCCGTCGTCTTCGGCGTCATGAAGTTGGTGGTGCGGCTCGAATTCAGGATGTTCTCGTCGGCCGCGTGCCCGCGCTCCTCGTCGTAGGTCGCGATCAGGCTCTCCGGCGCCTCGCCGCGCAGCACCAGGGCCAGCTTCCAGCACAGGTTGTCGGCATCCTGGATGCCGCCATTGCCGCCCCGCGCCCCGAACGGGCTGACCACGTGGGCGCTGTCGCCGAGGAACACCACGCGGCCGTGCACGAAGCGCTCGAGCCGGGCGCAGCGGAACGAGTAGACCGAGCACCATTCAAGGCTGACGGGCGTGTCCTCGCCGACCACGGCCTTGACGCGCGGCATCACCCGCTCGGGAGCGCGCTCCAGCTCCGGGTCGGCCTCGGGGCCGAGCTGGAAGTCGATGCGGAAGACGTCGTCGGGCTGGCGGTGCAGGAGCGCGCTCTGCCCGGCATGGAAGGTCGGCTCGAACCAGAACAGGCGCTCGGTCGGAAAGTCCGCCTTCATCGTGACGTCGGCGATGAGGAAGCGCTCCTCGAAGCGCTGGCCGGGGAAGGGCAGGCCCATCCGGGTCCGGATGGGTGAGCGCGCTCCGTCGGCGGCGAGCACCCATTCCGCGTCGAGGCTGTAGGCGCCGTCCGGGGTCGCGACGTCGAGGCGCACGCCCTCCGCATTCTGCGTCAGGCCGGTCACCTCGTTCTTCCAGCGCAGCTCGATCAGCTCCGGGAAATCCGCCGCCCGCGCGATCAGGTAATCCTCGACGTAGTATTGCTGCAGGTTGATGAAGGCCGGGCGGCGATGGCCGCTCTCGGGCAGGAGGTCGAAGCGGTAGAGTTCCTCGTCGCCGCGGAAGACGCGCCCCACGCTCCAGGTCACGCCCTTGTCGACCATGCGCTGGCCGATTCCGAGCCGGTCCCAGATCTCGAGCGTGCGCTTGGCCCAGCAGATCGCCCGGCTGCCGGTGGCCACGGTGTCGTCGTCGTCGAGCACCACGACCGGCACGCCGCGTGTCGCGAGGTCGATGGCGCAGGTGAGGCCGACCGGCCCGGCGCCGATCACCACGACCGGCCGGCGGCCCGCTCCGGCCGCTTCGGGCGGTGGCGTGTAGGCGAAGCGAGGGAGAGGGGTCATGAGCGCGTCCTGGGCGTTTCCTCAAGCGGGACGGTGCGCCCGGTGGATCCGGGCGTCGTTCGTCGGTGGGGGCGGGCCGGGCGTCAGCTTTCCAGCGCCCGCCACATCTCAATGTCGCGCTCGGCGGTCCAGATCCGGGGCGTGTCGATCCCCTTCGCCTCGTCGTAGGCGCGGCTCACGTCGAACGGCATGCAATGCTCGAAGATGACCCAGTGCCCGTATTTCGGCCGCATCTCGCTCATCGCCCGGTCGTAGACCGCCTTCAGGTCGTCACCAGAAGCCACACCCTCGCGGGCGATGGCGTAGAGGTCGCGCAGGAAGGCGCGGGTGCCCTCGATCCCCTCGCGGATCCGGTCGGGCGTCGTCAGCGCCTCGCCGCGGCCCGGCACCAGGGCGACGGGGCCGAAGGCCTCCAGGCGGTCGAGAGTGGCGGGCCAGTCCTGGAAATGCGCGTCGCCGCAATACGGCGTGGCGCCGTACTCGACGAGGTCGCCGGAGAACAGCACCTTCTCCTTCGGCAGCCACGCGATGGTGTCGCCCGCGGTGTGGCCGCGCCCGGCATGGATGATTCGCACCTCGCGCGAGCCGAGCCACAGGGTCATCTCGCCGTGGAAGGTGAGGGTCGGCCAGGTCAGGCCCGGGATCTCCTCGCGCCCGCGGAAGAGCCGCGGGAAGCGCTGGATCTCCGAATCCATGTCCTGCTGCCCGCGCTCGACGATCATCGCCCGGGCGACGTCGCTGGCGATGACGTTGACCCGGTCCGGGTAGCCGGCGACGCCCAGCACCCGTACGGCGTGGTAATGGGTGAGCAGCACGTGGCGGATCGGCTTGTCGGTGACCTCGCGGACGCGCCGCACCAGGTCCCCGGCCATGCGCGGGGTGGCGCGGGCATCGATCACCAGCACCGAATCGTCGCCGACCACGATGCCGGAATTCGGGTCGCCCTCGGCGGTCAGCGCGTAGACGCCCGGCGCCAGCTCCGAGAAGGTCTCCTGCTTCTCGACGAGGTCGGCCTGGCTGGCGAAACCCTTGCTCATCTGGTTCTCCTCCCTCGTCCTCGCGCCGCGAGCCGGTGACGATCATCCCACAAGGGGCACCGTCGCGGCCATGCACGTCGGCATTGCAATGTCTCGGCGGCTGTGCTTGTTGCGAATGCAACCATTCCTAGCCAGTTGCGACTGCAACTGTCAAGCGGGATGCACGCTCATCCCGAAGCCGCGCCACGGCGACCGAGACGATTCATGGACCGTTTGGATCTGGACCGATTGGATTTGCTGAGCTTCGTGCCGTTCCGGCTCAACCGCCTCGCGACGGAGTTCAGCAACGCCCTGGCGGCCGATTACGCGCGCTTCGGCATCGACATTCCGGAATGGCGGGTCATGGCGACCCTCGGCATGTATGACGGGCCGCGCAGCGCCAATTACGTCGTGCGCTGCACCCGCACGCACAAATCCCGCATCAGCCGGGCGGTGAGCCAGCTGACGGCGCTTGGTTTCGTCGAGAAGCTGGAGAGCGACGACGACCGCCGCGAGATCATGCTCACGCTCACGCCAAAGGGCCGCGAGGTCTACACGGAGTTGCTGCCGCTTCTCCTCGCGCGCGAAGAGAAGCTTCTCTCCTGCCTGAGCGAGGCGCAAGCGAAGGCGTTCCGGGATATCCTGCTCACCCTCGAGGACTCGCTGGGCCTGATGAACTGCAAGCGATGAGGCGGCCGTCGTGATGACGTGCCGTGCCGTGCCGAGCCCGCGTCCCGCGGCATGTCGAACGTGCACGGATCAGGAGAACTCGACCGAAGACGAGGTGTCGGCCGCTGCCGGCGGTCATTCCCGCAGCGCCGATCCGTCTCGCCCGGTGACCCGATCGGGGAAGACCTGTGACCGGGCCGGTGCGGGGGCGATCGGCTGCGGCCGGGTCGAGACGGAAGCGACGTGTCGCGAGGAATGCTGCGACATCCCCACGGCTCGATGTCGCGGTGGTGGTGACGGACGGTTCCGGCCAGGATCGGGAGGTCGCCGACACCGTGACGCCGCTCAAGCCGTTCCTTGACCGCCGTCGCTCCTCCATCATGTCGCTGTCCATTGCCGGTTCAGAACAACTTGGCCAATCCGTCAGCGCTTTTCACCAGAAGGCCGAGGTCCGAGCCGACCGCAACGAAGCGGTAGCCCCAGTCGATGGCGCGGCGGGCATCGGCCTCGGACGGCGTCAGGATGCCCGCCGCCTTGCCGAGCGCACGCAGCCGTTTCGCCGCGGCTTGGATCGCGGACTGCACCTCCGGATGGCCTGGATCGCCGAGATGGCCGAGCGAGGCCGAGAGATCGGCTGGACCGACGAAGACGCCGTCGACGCCGTCCACTGCCGCGATCTCTTCGAGGCGGCCGAGCGCCTCCCCGGTCTCGACCTGCACCAGCACGCAGATTTCCCCATCCGCGCGCGTCAGGTAGTCCGGTACGCGCCCATAGAGGCTGCCGCGGCCGCTGCCCGTGATGCCGCGCCGGCCTGCGGACGGATAGCGGCAGGCCGCGACCGCCCGGGCCGCTTCCTCCGCGCTCTGGACGAAGGGAACGAGCACGGTCTGCACGCCGATGTCGAGCAGGCGCTTCAGCTGCACCGGATCGTTCCAGGCCGGGCGGACGATCGGGGTCGCCGTGCCATCCTTCAGGGCGTGGAGCTGGGCGAGGATGGCCGGGAGTTCGTTGGGCGCGTGCTCAATGTCGATCAGAACCCAGTCGAAGCCGCTCTGGCCGACGATCTCGGCGGCGATCGGGCTGCACAGGCTGCTCCACAGCCCGATCTGGCGTTCGCCGCGGGCGAGGGCGGCTTTGAAGGCGTTGCGCGGCAGGTCCATCGCGGCCCCCTCAGACGAACTGCACGGCGACGCTGCCGAGCGCGCCGAAATCGGCGTGCAGCGTATCGCCCTTGCTCGCCCAGACCGGGCGGGTGAAGGAGCCCGACAGCATGAGATGGCCGGGCTGAAGCGTGATGCCGAACGGCGCGAGCGTGTTGGCGAGCCAGGCGATCGCCATTGCGGGATGGCCGAGGACGCCGGCAGCGAGCCCGGTCTCCTCGATCTCGGCATTGCGATAGAAGATCGCGCCGATCCAGCGCAGGTCGACGTCCTGCGGCCGGACGGGACGGCCGCCGAGCACGATGCCTGCCGCCGCGCCGTTATCGGCCACGGTATCGACGATCTTGCGCGGCTCGGTGACCCGCGCATCGATGATCTCGATCGAGGGCACGACGTATTCGGTCGCGCGCAGCACGTCCAGAAGCCCGATCCCCGGACCCGTCAGCGGCTCCTTCAGGACGAAGGTGAGCTCGGGCTCGACGCGCGGCACGCAGAAGCTCTCGAACGGAACCTTGGCGCCGTCGTTCAGGATCAGATCGTCGAAGAGATAACCATAGTCGGGTTCATCGATCTTCGACGAGACCTGCATGGCCTTCGAGGTCAGGCCGATCTTGTGGCCGATGATCCTGGCGCCGGCCTTGACGCGTTCCTGCGCCACCGCCGATGAGATCGCATAGGAATCCTCGATCCGGATGTCGGGGAACATCTGCGAGGGGCGCTCGCCCTGCGTCTTGGTGCGGTGGCTCTCCAGCAAGGAGCGCACGACCTGGGCGCGCTGGTGGTCCGTCAGCATCGTCCTTCTCTCCTATCCGAAGCGGCCGTCGGGCTTCCGCCCGATGAGCGCGCCAAATTGCCGGGGTGTTGGAAAGCCAGCTTCAGAGCTTGACGCAGACGTTGCGCAGCTCGCTGTAGAATTCCATCGAATGAATCCCGCCCTCGCGGCCGATGCCGGACTGTTTCGCGCCGCCGAACGGCGTGCGCAGGTCGCGCAGGAACCAGGAATTCACCCAGGCGATGCCGACCTCGACCTGCGCCGCGACCCGATGCGCGCGTGTCAGGTTGCCGGTCCAGATCGAGGCGGCCAGGCCGTAGGGGCTGTCATTGGCGAGCGCGACCGCCGCATCCTCGCCGTCGAAGGGCGTGACGGCGCAGCATGGGCCGAAGATCTCCTCGCGCATCACCGCCGAGTCCTGGGACAGGCCGGTCCAGATCGTCGGCTCGACGAAGGAGCCGGCGGAGTAGGGGGCCGGCAGATCCGGCACGCCGCCGCCGGTCACGATCTCGGCTCCCTCGGCCGCCGCCTTCGCGTAGTAGGACAAGACCTTGTCGCGGTGCGCCCGGCTGATCAGCGGGCCGAGGGTGGTGGCGCCGTCGAAGGGATTGCCGGATCTCAGCGCCTCGGCGGCCTGCTTCAGGCGCTGCGTGAACGGCTCGAGGATCGGCCGCTCGACATAGACGCGTTCCGTGCCGAGACAGACCTGTCCGCTATGGGCGAAGACCGCGCGGGTCACGCCCTCGACCGCCTTGTCCATGTCGCAATCGGCGAAGACGAGCGAGGCGTTCTTGCCGCCGAGCTCGAGCGAGACCGGACGCACGCCCCGGGCGGCGGCGCGCATGATCACCTCGCCCGTGCGGGTTTCTCCCGTGAAGGTGATGCCATCGACGAGCGGATGGCTGGTCAGGTATTCTCCGGCGCTGTCCTCGCCGAAGCCATGGACGACGTTGTAGACCCCGGGCGGCACCCCGGCCTCGTTCATGATCTCGCCGAGCAGGGTCGCCGTGGTGGGCGTCTCTTCCGACGGCTTGACCACGACGGCGTTGCCGCAGGCCAGGGCTGGGGCGACCTTCCAGGTCATCAGCAGCAGCGGCAGGTTCCAGGGGCAGACCACCGCGATGACGCCGCGCGGCACGCGAAGACCGTAGTTCAAGGCAAAAGCCCCATCGGGCGTCGCCGTGCTGAAGCTCTCGGTGGAGAGTGTCAGCACCTGGTCGGCGAAGACGTTGAAGTTCGCCGCACCGCGCGGGATGTCGATCAGGGCGGCGAGGCTCTTCGGCTTGCCGGTGTCGAGCACCTCGCTGGTGAGGACCTCGTCGAAGCGGGCCATGATGCCATCGGCCACCTTGCGCAGGATCGTGGCGCGCTGCTGCTCGCTCATCCTGCCCCATGGCCCCTTCAGGGCGCGCCTGGCCGCCTTCACCGCGTCGTCGATCGCCGCCGAGTCGGCCTCGGGCACGAGGTTCACGACCTCCCCCGTCGCCGGGTGCCGGTTCTCGAAATGACGGCGGCCCGCGGGCACGAAGTGCCCGTCGATGAAGTGCGAGAGCACCGACGTGTTATCTCGTGCGATTGTACTCGGGGTTAAACTGATGTCGACCATCGATCGTCCCTCGCGGCGGCGGTGTTTTATGGAATAATATCAGAACTGTGAGATCGTGGGCAGGCCATGCACGAATACATAATTGTTTCATTGAAATATGGGATCGATGAGTCGATCGCTCGGCTCATCGGTCCACCATCATGGGCCAATGCTATATTGGCTCGTCAGTGTTCGTTTCTCGCAAAACTCCCGCTGCGCTGACGCCGCCACGGCGAGCTACGGCGGCGACGGCGACGGTGAGTTTTGCGACGTGCACTCAGATTCGGGATCGGCAGGCGTCGTCGAGCCGCCTTGTCCGCCTCCGATCAGGCGGAGGTTCGTTGATCCAGCCCGAGCCGCGCGCGCTTGTTGCCGTCATCCTGCTGCACCCGAGTCTCCAGCAGGTTGATCTTCTCCTGGATATCGGGACTGAGGGTCGACATGTCGGCGCAATCGATCTCGATCAGATTGCCGGACGGATCGCGGATGTAGAACTGAACCTGTCCGCCGAGCAGTCCATTGAGCGGAAATCCCCACATCGCGCTGTCTTCGATGCCCATCTCGATGGACTTGCGATAAACCTCCTCGAAGTTGTCGACGCCGAGCGCGAAGTGGCCGTATTTCGACGGCTGCGTCTCCGGGCGCTCGACGCCGTAGAAGTGCAGCTGCAAATCACCGAGTTGCAGCCATTGGCCATGAAAGCCGAAATTCGGCGTAGGAAGGGGCTTTGCGCCAAACAAATCAACGTAAAATTGCGTCGACTCGTAGATATCATTGGCGTAAACGCTGACATGATTGAACCATGTTTTTGTCATTGTTTGCTCCACGGCTCTGGTTTGCAGGTAGAAATCTATTCTTGTTCGGCGATGCGACAATTGATTTCCGTGGAATGATGGAATGCACCTGGGTTACGAATCGATCGCGCCGGTCTCCACGAGACCCGGCTACCTGGCCGAGACAGGCTGCAGTCACGGCCTCGGCCGGCATCCGCTCGAATGTGAGAGCCTGTTCGACTCCCACGACAGCCTTGACACCCTCCGCGTCATTCCGGAGCCGCGCAGCGGAGCCCGGAGTGGCGAAGGCATGCCCAGAACCGCGGATGGTTCAGGATCAAGCGGAGATCGTTCCGCCTTCGTCGGAAACACCTGAGTTTCTGGATTCCGGGCTCCGCTGCGCGGCCCCGGAACGACGCGGAAGGGGTCAATACTATCGAGAAAATCAAACGGGCTCTGAAACCTAGACCGCGCCGCGTGGGCGGTCGCCAACGATGTGCGGGCCCGGCGTCGAGACAGGGATCGGAAGCGAATGATCCGAGTTTGCGACGATGACGTCAGGGCCTCGGATGACGGGCCCGCGCGGTGGAGCCTGCGGCTCCACGCCTGAGCGACGCCGACATCCGCATCGCGAGAGCGATCCGACCGGACTGCCCGAAGCAATCAGCCGGATGTCGCATGGCAGATCCGGCACTGGCCGTCCCCGGCCGGCGGAACGAGGCTCCGGGCCGTCGCGGGCCTGGGACTCATCCTCCGTCACGCCTGGACGGCGTGGCGGGCGCCGTGCTCGTACAGACGCGCGAGACCGTCGGTGACCGCGGCGACGAAGACCGGGTTCGCCGGCAGGTCGGTCCCGAAGACCTCGCGGACGGCCAGCAGGGCCGGGGCGAGGCGTTCCGGCACCGGCCCGGCCTCCTCGGCGATGGCGCGCAGGCGGGCGCTCAGCGGATCGCGCACGTCGATCGCGCCGCCACGCTCGTCGCGGCCGGTGACGTAGCGCATCCAGGCCGCCACCGCGAGGGCGAGGCGCGGAAAGGGCGCGCCGGTGGCGAGGCGGTCGCGGACGGTGCCGAGCAGGCGCTGCGGCAGCTTCTGCGAGCCGTCCATGGCGATCTGCCAGGTGCGGTGCCGCAGGGCCGGATTGGCGAAGCGCGCAAGCAGGGCGCGTTCGTAGGCCGGAAGATCGACGCTCCCCGGCATGCGCAGGGTCGGCCGCACCTCCTCGCGCATCAGCGCCGCGGCAAAGCGTGCGCAATCCGGTTCGGCCACCACCTCCGCGATGGTCTCGAACCCGGCGAGATAGCCGAGATAGGCTAGCGCCGAGTGGCTGGCATTGAGGAGCCGGAGCTTCATCAGCTCATAGGGCGCCACGTCGGCGACGAGGTCGGCGCCCGCCTCCTCGAAGCGTGGGCGCCCGGCGGGGAAGCGGTCCTCGATGACCCATTGCGAGAACGGCTCGGCCATCACCGGCCAGGCATCGTGCAGCCCCAGGGCGGCCGAGACCTCGGCCCGGTCCGATTCGGTGGTGGCCGGCACGATGCGGTCGACCATGGTCGACGGGCAGGCGACCTCCCCGGCGAGGTAGGCCGCGAGGTCCGGGTCGCGCAAGCGGGCAAAGGCCGCCAGCACGCCCGCGACGGTGTGGCCGTTCGCCGGCAGGTTGTCGCAGGACAGGACCGTGAACGGGGCGATGCCGGCCCGGCGCCGGCGGTCGATCGCCTCCACGAGGAAGCCCGGCAGGCTGCGCGGGGCGTGCGGATCGGCGAGATCGGCCAGGATGTCGGGATGGTCCTCCCGGAGCGCAGCCGTCGCCGGGTCGTGGCAATAGCCCTTCTCGGTCACCGTGAGGCTGACGATCCGGGTTGCGGGGTCGGTGAGCGCCGCCAGCACGGAAGCGGGCTCGCGCGGGGCGACGAGGAGCCGGCGCACCGCACCGACGACCCGCAGCCGCTCGCCCGCGCCGGAGCGGGTCGCCACGGTGTAGAGCCCGTCCTGGGGCGCGAGGGCCGCGGCCGTGTCGGGGGAGCGCAGGCTGACGCCGCAGACGCCCCAGCCCGACTCGCCGGCGGCGAGGCGGTCGTCGAGGCAGACGGCCTGGTGGGCGCGGTGGAAGGCGCCGATGCCCAGATGGAGGATGCCGACGGTCGTCGCGGCGACATCGTAAGCAGGCCGGGCGACGGAGGCGGGCAGCCGGTCGAGGGCCGCGAGGGAGAGGCGGGGCGGGCTCACAGCGGCCATCCCCTCAAGGACGCGAGCGCCGTCATCACGCCGCGCAGCTCCGCCAGGCCCTTCAGGCGGCCGACGGCGGTGTAGCCCGGGAAGGCCGTCTGGCCGAGGTCGCCGAGGAGCGCGTGGCCGTGGTCCGGGCGCATCGGGATGCGCCAGCGCGGATCGCCAGCCTCGCGCCGCCGCGCCTCCTCGGCGAGGAGCACGTCGACGAGCGCCACCATGTCGGTGTCGCCGCCGAGATGGTCGGCCTCCATGAACGATCCGTCCGGCTCACGCGCCACGTTGCGCAGATGGGCGAAGTGGATGCGGGGCGCGAAACGGCGGGCGAGAGCCGGCACGTCGTTCTGCGGCCCGGCCCCGAGGGAGCCCGCGCAGAGCGTGATCCCGTTCTCCTCCGCGTCCACCGCCCCGGTGACGAAGGCGAGGTCGTCGGTGTCCTTGACGATGCGGGGCAGGCCCATCAGCGGCCGCGGCGGATCGTCGGGATGGATCGCCATGCGGATGCCGACCTCCTGCGCGGTCGGGATCACGGCACGCAGGAACGCCGCGAGGTTGTCCCGCAGGGTCGCCGCATCGATGCCGCGGTAGCGGTCGAGCATGCGGCGCAGGCCCGCGATGTCGTAGCGGTCGAAGGCGCCCGGCAGGCCCGCCATGATGGTGGCGAGCAGCCGTCCCCGGTCGGCCTCGGTGCTGGCCCGAAACCACGCCCGGCCGCGCGCCACGGCCTCCGGCGGGTGGTCGGCCTCGGCCCCGGGCCGGTCCAGCATGAAGCAGTCGAAGGCCGCGAATTCATGCGCGTTGAAGCGGAGCGCCGTGCCGCCGCCCGGGAGCGGGTGGGCGAGTTCGGTCCGGGTCCAATCGATCACCGGCATGAAGTTGTAGCAGATCGTGGTGATCCCGCAGGCCGCGAGGTTGTGCAAGGACGCGCGGTAATTCGCGAACAGCGGTTCGAGGTCGCCCTCGCCGAGCTTGACCCGCTCGTGCACCGGCAGGCTCTCGACCACGCTCCAGCGCAGGCCGAGGCTCGGGTCGTCGGTGATCTCGGCCCGGCGCCGCTCGATCTCGGCGACGGGCCAGATCTCGCCGTAGGGGATGTGGTGCAGGGCCGTGACGATGCCGGCGGCGCCCGCCTGGCGGGCCTCGCGAAGGCCGACGGCGTCGTCGGGCCCGAACCAGCGCCAAGTCTGTTCCATCACGTCTGTTCCATCACGTCTGTTCCATCAAGTCTGTTCCAAGTCGCCTGTGGTGCTCGCTGTCGCCGCTCCTCCGCCGTGACGGTTAGAGCTCGGCCTGGATGAGGTCGGGGTGGCGCTGGGCGAGGTCGCGGGCGACCTTGAGCACCTCCGCCATGTGGCTGCGCATCGCCGCCTCGGCGCCCGCCGCGTCGCGGGCGAGCACCGCCGACAGGATGGCGCGGTGCTGGCCGATGAGGACGTCGACCGGGGTGACGGCGGGCAGGCTGAGGTAGCGGACCCGGTCGAACTGCGCCTTCTCGCGCTCGATGATCGCCCAGACCCCCGACAGGCCGGTGGCCTCCGCGAAGGCGCGGTGGAAGCGGTCGTCGCAGAGGGTGAACCGCTCGGGATCGTCGCGGCATTCCGCCTGCTCGGCGAGCAGCGCCTCGGCCAGGGCCGGCAGGCCCGGCGGGACGCCGCGCTCCGCGGCGCGACGCACGATGGCGATCTCGAGCGCCTCGCGCACGAAGCGCGCCCGCTCCATGTCGGTGAGCGAGATTCGGCCGACGAAGCTGCCGCGCTGCGGCAGGACCTCGATCAGCCCGTCCTCGATCAGCCGGATCAGCGCCTCGCGGACCGGGGCCCGGCTGGTGCCGAAGCGGGCGGCGAGCTCGTTCTCCGACAGTTTCTCGCCCGGGCGCAACCGCAGCGCGATGATGTCCCGGCGCAGGGTCTCGTGGATCCTGCGCCGGTCCGGCGGACCCGCCGTCTCGTCGTGGGAGGCGGCCCGGCCGCTCGCCCGCATCGCCACGGTATTCTCTCGCACGATCCCCTCCCTCACAGGAACCCGATGGAGATCCAGGGTATCAGGGTGATCAGCATCAAGGCCACGAACAGCGCCGCCAGGTGCGGCCAGGCCCGCTTGATCGCCACGTCCGGCGAGACCCGGCCGATGGCGCAGGCGAGGTAGAAGCCGACGCCGAAGGGCGGGGTGAACAGGCCGAAGCCCATCGCGAAGACCGCGATCATCGCGTAGTGGACCTCGTTCACCCCCATCTGCCGGGCGATCGGGAAGAGCAGGGGACCGAACAGCACGATCGCCGGCACGCCTTCGAGCACGCTGCCGAGCACGATGAAGGCGAGCGCCGAGACGACCAGGAACCCGGCCTGCCCGCCCGGCACCAGGCTCATGAGCGCGACGAGCTGCTGCGAGACGCCGGACTGGGTCAGCGCCCAGGCCATGGCGGTGGCCGCCCCCACGACGAGCAGGATCGCGCCCGACAAGGAGGCGGTGTCGACCAGGATCGGGTAGATGCGGCGCCATTCGAACCGGCGATAGACGAACACGCCGACCAGCACCGCGTAGACGACGCCGATGGTCGAGACCTCGGTGGCGGTCGCCACGCCCTCGACCACGGCGGTGCGGATCACCACCGGCAGGCCGAGGCCCGGCAGGGCGATCAGCAGGAGCCGGCCCTTCTCGCCCCAGGTGAAGCGGCGGGCGGAGGACAGATCCTCGCCCCGGCTCTGCCACCAGACGACGGCGCAGAGCGCCAGCATGCCGACGAAGGCCGGCATCAGGCCGCCGGTGAACAGGGCGGCGATCGACACGCCGGTGACCGAGCCGACCGTGATCAGCACGATCGAGGGCGGGATCGTCTCCGACATCACCGCCGAGGCCGAGAGCAGCGAGGTCAGGTCGCCCTCGTGGTTGCCGCGCTTCTTCATCTCCGGGAACAGGGCCGGGGCCACCGCCGCCGTGTCGGCCGCCTTCGCGCCCGAGATGCCGGAGACGAGGTACATCGCCCCGAGGAGCACGTATTGCAGGCCGCCGCGCCGATGCCCGATCAGCGAGACCAGGAAGGCGATCATGCCCTGCGCCAGCCCGGAGATCTCCATCAAGGCTCCGAGCAGCACGAAGAGCGGCACCGCGAGCAGGATCAGGTGGCTCATGCCCTCCTCCATCCGGCTCGGCACGATCGAGAGCGGGATGGTGGTCGAGAAGGCGATGTAGCAGACGGTGCCGACGAGGAACGCGAAGGCGATCGGCATCCCGATGCCCATGGCGGCGACGACGAACAGGACGAAGAAGATCGCGAGGCTGCCGTTGCCGAGATCCTCGAACCACGGCGCCAGCCACAGGAGCAGCCCGTAGGCGGCGGCCACCGCCGCCAAAGCTGCGCCGACCTGGATCCAGGTCGCGTGCTGGATCACCCGGTCGATCGCGGTGAGCAGCATCAGCCCGGCGCCGACCAGCATCGCGGCGCTGCGCCAGCCCTCGCTCACTTGCAGCGCCGGGGTGAGGCCGACCACCCGCTCCTCGTAATGCTCGAGGCTCGGCATCACCAGCCCGAGCAGCAGGGCCGCGACCAGCATGAGGGCCAGCGCATCGAGCCAGGCGCGGCGCTCGGGGCTCAAGGACCGGAGGAAGGCGGTGAGCCGCATGTGCTCGCCGCGCCGCAGGGCGATCACCGCGCCGAGCATGGCGAGCCACAGGAAGAGCATCGCGGCGAGCTCGTCCGACCAGGCGAAGGGGGAGGCGAACAGGTAGCGTGACGCCGTGCTGGCGCCGAGCAAAGTCACCTCGGCGAGCACCAGCAGGGCGGCGGCGGCCTCGGTCGCCCTGGCGACGCCGTGATCTACCGCCCGGAACAGCCGCGTGCCGGCATGGACCGGCGGCGTCGGCCCGGCCGCGGCGGCGTCGGCCCGACCGAATTCGGAGATATCAATGTGCATGGCGTGTCCCTCCCAGGCCCGAGCGTGCCGTGCCGTTCAGAGCGGGCCGGCGTAGCTCTCAAGGAGCGCCCAGGGCTCCGGCCCGAACTTCGCCTTCCAGTCGGCGTAGAAGCCGGCCTTGCGCAGGATCTCGCGGAAGGGTGGCGTGTCGGGCTTGCCGACGATGACGCCGGCCTTGGTGATGGTGGCGACCAGTTCCTCGTTGAGGCGCAGGACGTCCTCGCGCTCCCTCATCGCCGCGTCCGTCAGGGCCTGCGTGATCGCGGCGCGGATCGGCTCCGGCAGCGCCGCCCAGCGCTTGGCATTGGTGAAGATGTAGTGACCGTCCCACATATGGCCGGTCAGGGCGATGTACTTCTGAACCTCAAAGAGCTTGGCGCTGGCGATCAGCGCCAGCGGGTTCTCCTGTCCGTCGACGATCCGTGTCTGGAGCGCCGCATAGAGCTCGCCGAAATTGATCGGCGTCGGGGCGGCACCGAGCGCCCCGAACATCGTCACCCAGAGCTGGTGGCCGGGCACCCGGATCTTGAGGCCCTTGAGGTCGTCGGGACCGGTGATGGCCTTGGTGGCCGTGGTGATGTTGCGGAATCCGTTGTCCAGCATCCGGTCGAAGACGTGCAGGCCGGCCTTGGCGAACTGCGCCCGGACATGGGCGCCGAGCGCGCCGTCCATCGCGGCCCAGACCTTGGCATAATCGTCGAACGCGAAGGCGACCGCGTTGATGCCGCCGACCGGCACGATGGTCTGGTTGATGCCCGAGGTCGACAAGAAGTCGAGGGCGCCGGAGCGCACCTGCGAGAACATGTCGGGCTCGCCGCCGAGCTGGCTGTTGGGATAGACCTGAAGGTCGACCTCGCCGTTCGTGGCCTTGGCGATCGCCTCCGCCGCCTCGCGGATCCGCACCGCGCCCGGATGGTCGGCCGGAAAGGCGGTGCCGTAGCGCAGGCGGTACTTCGCCCGCCGCGCCCAGGCCGGCGCGGCCGCGCCCCCGGCGAGACCCGCCGCCACCAGCCCGGCCGTGAAGCTCCGGCGCGAGACCGCTCCGCCCGTCGTCATCCGTTCCTCCCTCGATGCGTCTTCGATTGTTGAGGCCCGCGCCTCTCCCGGCCCGCGGTGCCGACGATCTGCCGCCGTCGCTACGACGTGAAGTCGAGCTGCACCTTGAGGGTGCGCTCGGGATGCCGCTCGACGAGATCGAAGGCGGTCCGCGCCTCCCGGGCCGGGAAGGTCTGGGTGATCATCGCGGCGGGCCTGAGCCGGCCTTCGGCGAGCCAGGCGATCACCTGCGGCATCAGGCGCCGGTTGAGCCGTGAGCCGACCAGGGTCAGCTCCTTGCGGACGATCTCCTGCTGGCCCACCGGGCTCGGCGCGGGCGAGAAGCCGAGGAGGCCGATTCGCCCGGCGGGGCTGGCGATCCGGCACGCCTCGTCGAGAAGGGCCGGCACCCCCGCCCCGTCGACGATCAGCGTCGGCCCGAGGCCGTCATTCTCGCCCGCGACCCGCTCCGGCACGCTCTCGGCGCCGGCCCGGATGACCGCGTTGGCCCCGAACCTCTCGGCGACCGCGAGCCGCGCCGGATCGAGGTCGGCGAGGATGCAACGGGCGCCGTGCAGCTTGGCGACCTGCAGCACCGTGATGCCGACGGTGCCAGCGCCGTAGACCAGCACCGTGTCATCGGACGAGATCCCGGTCCGGGTCAGCACGTTGGCGGCGACCGAGAGCGGCTCGGCGAGCGCCGCGACCTCCGGGGCGAGGTCGTCCGGCACCGCCAGGCAATTGACGGCCGGCACGGTCAGGGACTCGCGAAAGCCGCCGTCGCGGTGGACGCCGAAGACCTGGAGCTTGGCGCAGACGTTCGGGCGGCCGATCCGGCACGGATAGCACGCGCCGCAGGCCACGACGGGATCGACCACCACCCGCTGCCCGATCGTGAGCCCGGCGACGCCGGCGCCGAGCGCCTCGATCCGCCCGGCGACTTCATGTCCGATCACCCGGGGATAGCAGGCGAAGGGGTTCGAGCCGTGCAGGATGTGGAGGTCCGAGCCGCAGATCCCGGCGCGCTCGACCCGCAGCAGCACCTCGCCCGCCGCCGGGGCACCGGGCTCCGGTTGGTCGGACAGCGTCAGGGCGTGCGGCGCCTGTACCGAGATCGCGACCACCTGCCCCTCCCGCATCGTTTTGTTGACTAGTCGACAAGTAAGCGGCTGCTTGCGTTGCGTCAACCGGTCATCGCGCGGGAGCGGACGGTTCGCACAGGATCGGCGAGGCGTGCTCACCGGAGGCGGATCGACCGCCATGGGCCCATCGCGCAGCGATGGTGCGGCCGAGCAGTCCCCGATCGTCTCGACGGTCGAGATCCCTTCCCGCGACGACCTCAGGATGAGGTGGCGGGGAGGGGAGGGACGTTTCGCAATAGAATGATCGTGAAGCAAGCGAGCTCTGTGCGAACCGCTCGGAAGCAGGGTCGCGCCGTCCCGTCAGCGGACCAGGAAGTCCTTGCGCAGCATGCAATGCACGCCCTTGTGCTGGTTGACCGTCTGCGTCACCCGCAGGTCGGCGGCGATGCTGCACAGGGCGTAGGCCTCGTCGCGGGAGATGCCGATGCGGGCGACCACGAGGTCGATCATCTCCCGCAGGGCCCGCTCCGCGCAGCGGTCGAGGTCCGGATCGAGGCCCATCGTGATCACGTGGGTCGGCGTCTCGGCCTGCGGAGTGGTGAAAGACAGGTCCCGGCGCAGCACGAACTCGAATGTGCCGGAGAGCGCCGTCTCGATCGCCGTGACGTTGACCTCGCCGTCGCCCTGCGCGCCGTGGCCGTCGCCGCAGGAGAACAGGGCGCCCTCGGCGAAGACCGGCAGGAAGAGGGTTGTGCCGGCGACGAGCTCCTTGTTGTCGAGGTTGCCGCCGAACGCGCGCGGGATGATCGAGGTGCAGCGGCCCCAGGCCGGCGGCGGGGCGACCGCCATCACGCCGAAGAAGGGCGAGAGCGGCAGTTCCAGCCCCCAGGGCATCCGGGCGGTCAGGCGCTCCCGGTCGAGGGGGATGTTCATGTGGTGGTGGGCGGGAAACTCGTCCGGCAGGGTGCCGGCGAGCGGCCGGTGGCGGTTGTAGCCCCAGTCCTGGCGCAAGGAGATGTCGAGGATCCGCACCTCGAGCACGTCGCCGGGACGCGCGCCGGCGATCGCCACCGGCCCGGTCAGGATGTGGCCGGAGGGAATGCCGGTCTCCGCGGCGTGGATCGCGCGCAGCTCCGGCGGCACATGGAACCCCTCGGGCGGCAGGGCGTCGGGTCCGCCGGACACCGTCTCGATCGTGACCCGCTCGCCGCTGCGGATCGTGAGGACCGGCGATACGCCCGCCTCCAGGTAGCCCCAGCGGCAGGTCCCGGGCGAGGCGGTCAGGCGGTGCGTCATGCGGGGGGATCCGGATCGGCGGGCGCGGCGTCGCCCGCCTGCCAGCATCGCCCGCCGAGCCCGGCGCGTCGAGGCCTCCGGAACCGGGCCGGCACGCTACCGGTGCCCTGCCCAATACGCGTCGCGCAGGAGACGCTTGAGGAGCTTGCCCGTCGGCGTACGCGGCAGCTCGCTGCGGAAATCGATGCTGCGCGGCACCTTGTAGTGGGACAGGCGCGCGCGGCACCAGGCGATGATCTCCCGCGCCGTCTCGGGCGTGCCGTCGATGCCGGCGCGCAGCTGGACGACGGCCTTGACCTCCTCGCCCATCTCCTCGTTCGGCACGCCGAAGACCGCGACGTCCTCGATGGCAGGATGCGAGACGAGCAGGTCCTCGGTCTCCTGCGGGTAGATGTTCACCCCGCCCGAGATGATCATGTACGCCTTGCGGTCGGCCAGGAAGAGGAAACCCTCCTCGTTGACGTGGCCGATATCGCCGAAGGTGGCGCAGCCCGGGCGGAGATAGGCGGCGGCGGTCTTCTCCGGGTCGTTGCGGTACTCGAACTGCACGCCGCTGTCGAAGTAGACGGCGCCGATCTCGCCTGGCGGCAATTCGTTGCCGGTCTCGTCCGCGATGACGATCGGTCCGGTCAGCGAGCGGCCGACCGTGCCGGGAAACCGTTGCCATTCGGGCGAGGTGCAGAGCGTGACGCCGTTCGCCTCGGAACTCGCGTAGTACTCGACCAGGATCGGCCCCCACCACTCGATCATCGCCGCCTTCACGTCGCGCGGGCACGGGGCGGCGGCGTGGTAGACGACGCGCAAGCTGTCGTGCCGGTAGCGAGCCCGGACCGCCTCGGGCAGCTTGAGCATGCGCACGAAATGCGTCGGCACGAACTGGCCGTGGGTGACGCCCCAGGTTTCGATCTGCTGGAGCACCTCCTCGGCATCGAACTTGTCCGAGACCAGGGCCGTGCCGCCGAGCATCGCCGTCATCATGGCGAAGCGCAGGGGCGCCGCGTGGTAGAGCGGGGCCGGGGAGATCAGGACGGTGTCGGGCCCCGCCCCGCCGACCGTCTCGCACAGGCTGGTCATCAGGGCCGGGATCACGGTGTCGATCGGGCGCGGCTCGAAGCGGCGCACGATGCCCTTCGGGCGCCCGGTGGTGCCCGAGGAGTAGAGCAGGTCGGCGCCGGCCGCCTCGTCGGCGACCGGACTCGCCGGCTGGCCGGCGGAGAGCGCGTTCCAGTCGCGGTCTGGGCGAGGGCTGCCGCCGCAGACGAAGAACCGCGCCGTCGGGCAGGCGGCCGCGAGGTCGTCGAGGCAGGAGGCGAAGGTGTCCGAGACGATCGCCACCGCGGCGTCGCAGTCGCCGACGATGTAGGCGATCTCCGCCGCAGCCAGGTGGGTGTTGATCGCGGTGTAGAAGATACCGCTGCGCTGGCAGGCCCAGGCGAGGGCGAGGAAGTCCAGGCGATTCTCGAACAGCAGGGCGACGTTGCCGCCCTGGCCCACCCCGAGGGCGCGGAGCGCCTGGGCGTTGCGGTTCGACCGGGCATCGAGCTCGGCATAGGTCATGGTCTCGCCCGAGCGCGCCATGCGGTAGGCGACCTTGTCCGGTGTGACCTTCGCGAAGTGCGACGGGTGCTTCATGCGCGGTCCTCCCCCTGCGCGCCGCGTGTCGGCCGGTCGTCGAGGCCGAGCCCGCGGCCGATGATCTCCTTCATGATCTCCGAGGATCCCGCGTAGATCCGGCTGACCCGGGCCGCGGTGTACATCCGGGCGATCTCGACTTCCTCCATGAAGCCGGCGCCGCCATGCAGCTGCAGGCAGGCATCGACCACCGCCCCTTCCGTCTCCGAGGCGTGCAGCTTGACCTCGGCGGCGAGCTCGGACGACAGCGCCCCGTCGAGATGCTCGGCCGCGCAGGCGTCGACGAAGGCCTGGGCGGCGTCGAGCCGCGTGCGCAGGTCCGCCAGGACGAAGCGGGAATTCTGGAAGGTCCCGAGGGGCCGGCCGAAGACACGGCGCACCTTCACGAAGTCGAGCGTGATGGCGAAGGCCCTCTGCGCGTGGGCGAGGAACTGGACCGCGCCGATCAGCCGCTCCTCGGCGAGGTTGTGCATCATCAGCTTGAAGCCGCCCGCCGGGTCCCCGAGCAGGTTGTCCTTCGGCAGGCGCACATCCGTGAAGTGCAGCTCGGCGGTGTCCTGCGACTTCAGGCCGATCTTCTCCAGGCGCCGGCCGCGGGTGAAGCCGGGCCGGTCGCCCTCGACCAGGAACAGGCCGATCTCGTGCCGGCCGGGACCGGTCCGGGCCGCGACCACGACGAGACCGGCGAGGATCCCGTTCGAGATGTAGGTCTTGGCGCCGTTGAGGAGCCAGTGGTCGCCGCGATCCTCGGCCCGGCTGCGCAGGCCCGACAGGTCCGAGCCGGCATCCGGCTCCGTCATGGCGATGGCGAGGATGGTTTCGCCCGAGACGATGCCGGGCATGAACCGGTCGGCTTGCGCCGGGGTGCCGAAGCGATGGATGTACGGCGCGACGATCCGGTTATGGAGCGGGATGTACAGACCGTTCTCGCGCGCGGCCAGCTCTTCCGTGAGCACCATGTCGAAGCGGAAATCGTCGAGCCCGAGGCCGCCATGGGCGGGGTCGGCGAACATCGCCAGGAACCCTTCCGCGCCGGCCTTGCGCCAAACCTCGCGCGAGACCATGCCGTCCTCGCGAAAGCGTTTCGATTGCGGGTAGACCTCCGCCTCGGCCCAGCGCCGGACCGTGCGGCGGAACTCCTCGTGCTCGGGTTGGAACAGGCGGCGTCTCAGCATCGTCGCTCCTCGGATGGCGGGGGCAGGCCCCGGGTTGCCGGGGCGGGTCTGGGCCAGCGCCCTCAGCGCTGGGCGACCAGCGGGCACTCGCTCTCCGCCAGGGGACGGAGCATGTCCGCGCTCCTGACGGTGGTGCGGACGCTCATCAGGTCCCATTCGCCGCGCACGTCCTTCGGCGCCTTGACCTCGACGAGCAGCATGTCCCGTTCGAGCCGGCCGTCGGGGCGCAGGACGGCGCCCCGGGTCATGAAATCCTCGACCGGCATCGCCTTCATCCGGTCCATCACCACGACGCCGTCGTCGGAGCCGGTCGCCTCCACCGCCTTGAGGTAGTGGCGCACGGCGCTGTAGACGGCCGCCTGTGCGTGGGTCGGCGGCTTGCCGTGCTTCGCGGCGAAGCGTTTGGCGAAGGCGCGGCTGGGCTCGTCGTGGTCCCAGTAATAGCCGGCGAGGAAAGTCGTGCCTTGGGCGAGGGCATTGCCGATCGCCTTGACGTTGACGAGGGTGAAGATCGGGACGGCGAGCTTCACGCCCTCGCGGATCAGCCCGAACTCCGCTGCCTGCTTGATGGCGTTGGTGGTGTCGGCCCCCGCATTGAGCAGCGCCAGGACCTGCATGTCGGTGCCGCCGGCCTGGACCAGGAACGAGCTGAAATCGGCCAACCCTAAGGGATGCCGGACCGCGCCCGCCACCTTGCCGCCCTGCTGCTGCAGGGTCGCGGTCAGGTCGCGCTGCATCGCGTGGCCGAAGGCATAGTCGGCGGTGAGCAGGAACCAGCTCCGGTGCGCGTCGTCGTAGAGCGCGCGCGCGAGGCCCCGGGCGAGGGCGTAGGTGTCGTAGAGCCAGAGCGCTGCCGAGGGCGAGCAGGCCTTGCCGACGAGGTCGGCGTTGCCGCTGCCGACATGGACCACGACCTTGCGGGCGGCGCGCGTCACCTCCTGGACCGCGAAGGAGACGGCCGAGTTCGAGATGTCGAAGAACGCGTCGGCGTGGTCGATGTCGAGCATCCGACGCGCGAGGCCGGCGCCGATATCGACCTTCTGCTGATGGTCGGCCGAGAGGAGCACGACCAGCGCAGCCCCGGCCCGGCCGCCGGCATCGTCGATCGCCAGCTGGGCGGCGACCGCCGAGCCCTTGCCGGCGGTGTCGCTATAGGCCGAGGACTGGTCGTTGAGCACCACGACCTTGACCGTCCCGTCGGAGATCTCGGCCCGGCCGGGGCTGGGCGCCGCCAGCGCGAGCAGACCGGCGACGGCCGATGCGATGATCCGTTTCATGTTCTGACTCCCCCCTCGAAGCGTCGTCCATCCCGCTCGTCTGTTTGTTCTGTCCGATTCGGCCATCCTCTGCGGGACGTTGCTCAATTGTCTCGAACGGAGATTGTCTCGGCGTCGCTTTGTCTAGCGAAAATGTCGAAGTCTTACTCAAGACAATCTGATTTTGTGATGTGTTTCCTGTTTTTGCTCACGACCTCAGAGCCTGTATGACGTGGCCGATTCTAATCCTCGACGTCATCCCGGGGCCGCGCAGCGGAACCCCGGGTTGGCGCCGGCGGCGCGGCCCGGGGGGGCGGGGGGG
>JAEWKL010000632.1 GCA_023386115.1 Pseudomonadota bacterium | reverse complement strand
GCACCCGGGCGCCGGCCCGGCATGGCCGGGCCAGGACGGTCCGCTCGCCGGGCGACGCCCGCGCCCGACGGAGCGCCTCGCTCGTGCCGCTGCCGCCGGTTCTCCGTCCAGTTCCGATTGCACCGCGTGGGCATGTCCGGATTCCAAGCCCCTGATTCGTGATTCCATCAACCGCTTTGATTCGAGCGCACTCATGACCGATAAGCCCAACGCCAAGACATCCTCGCCGAACGAGGCCGCGAAGAAGTATCTCCCGACGGGCTTCTACAGCGACAGCAAATATGCCGGTGCGCTCGATCGGGTCGATCCCGCGCTCGGTCTGATGGGATGGGCGATTCGGCTCGACGACGTCGCGCAGCAGGTCCAGGTCGAGGCGCGATGCGGCAAGCACCTGCTGGCGACCTCGTTCGCCGCGCTGCCCCGTCCCGACATCGACAAGGTCCTCGGACAGAAGACGGAGTGCCTCTTCGTCATCCGGTGGGGTCGCTTCGACAAGGCGCAGCTCGAGCAGCTGATCGCGGAGGGTGACGAGGTCGTCGAGATCTTCCTCCCATCGGCAGGGTCGTACGTCGCGACGGTCTGCAACGCGGTGCGGGTGTCGACGATCCGCGAGTCCATGGACCGGCATCTTCCGGTTCATCTCGACGACGACCTCAACCGTCTGACCAAGCTCGAAGCCGCGCATGATCGGCAGCGCGCCGCGGCCGACCCGGCGCCCGCGATGCCCGACGGCGGCGAGGCGCCCGCCGAGGTGGTCGAGACGGCAGCGAGCCCGGAGGTGACACCGGATCCGGCCGATGCGGAGGACCTGGAGGTCCGGGCGACCGAGGCGGCGACCTGTGACGGCGAGATCGTCGCGATCGATCTCAAGCACGGGATCTCCGGCTGGGCCATCGAGCTCGGCGCGCATCACGGGAGCGTGCGGGTCGATGCGGTGTGCGACGATCGCCCGATCGGGTGGGCCTTCACCACGCCGATGCCGCTCCGCGAGGGCGTCGCGCCGCCCTCCTATACCTGCGCGGAACTCGCCTTCACCCCGGCCCGCTTCGATCGGTCGGCCGTGGAGAGCCTCCTGGCGACGCGTCCCGACGGTGATGCGCGGATCGAGTTCCGGGTCGGGTCCCTCACCTTGGCGTCGCGCCAGGGGGTGGCCCCGACGATCGCGGACGTCGCCGCGCTCCTGCGCGAGGGCGATGTGGCGGATCCCGCCTCCCTGGGCGAGCAGTTCCAGGTCATCGCCGAATCGCACACGTTCGATCCCACCTGGTACGTCGAAACCTATCCGGATATCGGGCAGGCCCCGATCAATCCGCTGTTCCACTACCTCGTCGCCGGCGAGGCCGAGGGGCGGCGGCCGAGCTACTACTTCGACCAGACGGTCGTGGGCGAGACGATTCCGGTCGCCGCGCCGGGCGGTCCCACGATCCTGTTCACCTACCTGACGACGCCCGGTCTGTACGACACGCTGACCGGGATCCACTTCGACGGCAAGTGGCACAGGAGGGCCTATGAGCTGCCGGAGACGCAAAACCCGCTCTCGCACTTCATGAAACGAAAGCAGAGCACCAATCCGAACGCGTATTTCGACGTCAAGTACTACGTCACGCGCTATCCGGACGTCGCCGGAGTGCCGGACAAGTACGTCCACTTCGCGGAATGGGGCGTCCGGGAGAAGCGGTTCCCGTCGCCGAACTTCAACCCGATCTTCTATTATCAAACCTATCTGGCGGGGAGATCGTCGGAGAACGCGTTCTACCACTTCCTGACGATCGGGCGGCATCAGGGGGTGGTCCCCGTGCCGACGCAGGATCACCTGACCGGCGCGTCGCAGGTCCGCCTGTTCTCCGATCCCGGCGAGCACTTCGAGGCGGAGCAGGTCCCGCTGCCGCCCGGCATCACCTCCGACATCAAGACCTTCGCGTTCTACCTGGCGCAGTTCCACGCGATCCCGGAGAACGACCTGTTCTGGGGCACCGGCTTCACCGAGTGGCGCAACATCGCCCGGGGACAACCGCGCTTCGCCGGACATTACCAGCCGCGGGTGCCGCGGGACCTCGGCTTCTACAACCTGACCGATCCTGACGCGATCCGTCGGCAGGTGGCCTCGGCCGTCGCCGCCGGGATCACGGGCTTCTGCTACTACTTCTACTGGTTCAACGGGCGCCGCGTCCTCGAGCGGCCGCTCGATGCCTTCGTGGCCGACCCGCAGCTGCAGATGCCGTTCTGCCTCTTGTGGGCCAATGAGAACTGGACCCGGCGTTGGGACGGGCAGGAGAACGACGTTCTCCTGCGGCAGGACTACGATCCTGCTCAAGATGAGGATCTCGCCGCCTGCCTGGCGGGATACATGCAGTCCAACCGGTACTATCGCATCGGCGGACGACCGCTGTTCTTCATCTATAGACCTGGAATCATTCCGAACGCGCGCGAGTTCTTCGATCGCCTGCGGGCGGCGCTGACTGCGAAGCTCGGCGTCGAGCCGATCATCTTTCAGACACAGGCCTTCGGCGACAACGATCCGCGGGTCTACGGCCTCGATGGGGCGGTCGAGTTTCCGCCCCACAAGCTCGCCAACCATTGCCAGGACTACGCGAAGCAGCAGCACGTCCTCGACTGGAACTTCTCCGGGCAGGTGTTCCGCTACGACGAGTTCGTCAATGCCTCGCTGTCGGAGCCGCCGAGCGAGTTCCCGCTGATCAAGACCGTCATCCCGATGTGGGACAACGACGCGCGCAAGCAGGGGGCTGGCCTGTGCGTCCACGGATCGACCCCGCGGGCGTTCGGCGACTGGTTCTCGAGCCTGTGCGAGCAGGCCCGCAAGACGCCGGTCTTCGGCGAGAAGCTGGTCTTCATCAACGCCTGGAACGAGTGGTGCGAGGGCACCTACCTCGAGCCTGACGTCCATCACGGCTGGGCCTATCTCAACGAGCTGACCCGGCGGCTCGACGTCGCGGCGTCGGCGGATGCCCGCTCCGGCCGTGAGAAGATCGTTCTGGTCGGCCACGACGCGTTCCCGTCCGGGGCGCAGTTCCTGCTGCTGAGCATCGCCAAGCAGCTGAAGTTCGGCTTCGGCATCGACATCGTCCTCCTCCTTCTCGGCGACGGCGAGCTGCTCGACCAGTACCGGCAATGCGCCGAGGTCCACGTCCTGGGATCCGAGGACCCCTCGGCGCATCTGACCCGGCTCAAGCGGCGCGGCTACACGCGGGCGCTGGTCAACACCTCCGCCTCGGGCCGGATCGTTCCCTGGCTCAAGCAGCACGACTTCACCATCGTCGCCCTGGTGCACGAGCTTCCGGCGCTGATCGCGGCCTACCACCTTCAGGAATCCTGCGAACGCATCGTCGAGCACGCCGACAAGGTCGTGTTCGCCGCCGACTACGTCCGCCAGGGGCTGTCCGAGGTCGTGGGCCGGCCGATCGCCAACGCGGTCGTGCGCCCGCAAGGGCTCTACGCCCCCGTCGGCACGTCGACCGGAGATCGGGACATCAAGCGGGAATTGGGTCTCAGCCCCGACACCCGGGTGGTGCTCGGCGTCGGCTACGCCGATCTGAGGAAGGGGATCGACGTCTTCGCGAGCTTCGCGCGGCAGTATCACGAGGCCGGCGAGACGGTCGCGTTCATCTGGGCCGGCGCGCTCGACCCGTCGATCGCGCGCTGGATCGGCGGCGATGTCGTGCGCCGCACGACACCGAACATGCACCTCGTCGGCCATCAGAAGGACGTGCGGCCGTACTTCGCCGCGGCCGACGCGCTGTTTCTCTCCTCCCGCGAGGATCCGTTCCCGACCGTCGTGCTGGAAGCACTGGCGGCCGGCATCGGCGTGATCGGCTTCGAGGCCTGCGGCGGGTTCAACGAGCTGCTCGAGGACAGGCGCCTCGGGCGCTCGATTCCCTTCGGCGACTTCAAGGCCTTCCACGACGCCTTCGCGGCGCTCTCGGAAAGAGAGACCCGGACGTCGCCGCTGGCCGAGATCCGCCGAAACATCGTGCGCGACCGGTTCAACTGGCGCGACTACTGCTTCGATCTCGTGCAGATGCTCAACCCTTCGGTGCGCAAGCTGTCGGTCGTCGTACCGAATTACAATTATGCCCATCACCTCGAGCAGCGGCTCGCCGGCATCTTCGCGCAGACCTATCCGATCTACGAGCTCATCGTCCTCGACGACGCGTCGTCGGATGACAGCCTCGCGGTGATCGAGCGCGTCCGGGATGGCAGCGGTCGCCACATGACGGTGATCCCCAACGAGAAGAACTCCGGCAGCGTCTTCCGGCAGTGGCGGGCGGGCCTCCAGGCTGCCCGGGGCGATCTGCTCTGGATCGCCGAGGCCGACGACGATGCTCTGCCCGACTTCGCCGAGCGGCTCTGCGCCAGGCTCGTCGAGGACAACCGGTCCCTCCTGGCATTCTCGGATTCCGGCGCCATCGACGAGATCGGCGACATCATGTACGAGAGCTACAAGGGCTACTACTCGGAATTCGGCGATCATGGTCTTGATGAAAGCGGCCGTTTCCCCGCGCACGACTTCCTGAAGCGCTTCCTCGCCGTCCGCAACTGCATCCTCAACGTGAGCGCGGTCGTCTGGCGTGCGGAGGCGCTGCGCCAGGCTTTCGAGCGGCTCGGCGAGCGGGCCTTCGCGCTGCGATGCGGGGGTGACTGGCAGATCTACGTCGAGGCGTGCCGGGAAGGCGGCGTCATCTGCTACGAGGCCGACGCCTTGAACCGGCACCGGCGGCACAAGGGCAGCGTCACGGGTGCTTTGAGCCAGAGCGACCACCTCGTCGAGATCCGCAGCGTTCACGATGCGGTCCGCGAGATCCTCGGCGGAGACGAGGCCGTCGGGAAGAGCATCATGGATTTCGAACGCATGCTCGCGGCGAAGTGGAACATGGAGGCGCCGGCGTGACCGGCCCCATCCGGTTCTAACAGCAGGCGAGGGACCGGCGGTCGGCGCGCCGTCATGGCCGTGACGGGTCCCGTCACCGCTCCGCCCGCCATGGTCCCGGAGCGGGTGAGCCTCGGCGTGCGACGTCGGCGCTTCGCCGGGCCCGGTCCGCCGGGCCGGGTCACCCGTCGGCGGCAGGGCGGGATTCGGGCGCGGCCCAGTGCGGGGTCCGGCCGACCATCGCGCGATCGGATGTCGCGCGCCGTCCCGGCACGGTGGCGCCGAACGTACGGTCGTCGACATCGCTTAGCGGCGAGCCGGATCGCCGCGTCGGCTTGACGAACCGAGATCTCCTTCACCGACGACGCCTCTCGAGCAGGACGGCCTTCCGCGACGGCGGATCGCTGCTCGGCCGCCGCTCGAAGTCACCAGCCGGACGCCGCCCGAGACGCTCATGCCCGCCCCACCGCTTCCCACCACCTTCGGCGACCGCCGCGCGGGTTTCGCCGGGTTGATCGATCACGCCGACGACCACGACGGCATCCGCGGCTGGATTCTCCGGATCCATCAGCCCAACCGGCCAGTGCAGTGGTGCCTGATGGGGGGCGACGACGCCATCCTGACGGGGCTGGCCGATGCGGTGCGGCAGGACATCTCCGCGGCGCTCGGGCGCGAAGCCCGCTGTACCCTGCACATCGCCTGGACCCAGTTCGGAGCGCGCGCCCTCGAGACGGTCGCCCGGCTGCCGTCGGACGCGCCGTTGCGGCTGGTGGTGGTCGAGACCGGCGAAGAGGTGCAGTGGGCGATCGGCCGGCCGACGATCGGGTGGCTCGCGCAGATGCTCGCGGCCGGCGGGGACCGGCGGGACGCGAGGACAGGCGCGGGGCGCGAGATCGGCGCTCTCCGCGGGACCGTCGCGG
>JAEWKL010000623.1 GCA_023386115.1 Pseudomonadota bacterium | reverse complement strand
GCACCCGGGCGCCGGCGAGGTTGCGGCCCTTGCGCTGGATGCCGCGCACGAAGCCGGCGCCGTCGAACATGTCGCCGACGAGCGTGCCGTCCGGGCGCCGCAGCACCGCGTTGCAGGAGTCGGCGATCCTGGCCGTGGTGCTGAACTCGTCGAGGAGCGCGATCGTGGTGACCTTGTGCGGCATGGTGACAAGGGCGCCGCGGATGTTGGTGAGGCGGAAAACCGAGCGGAAGACCTCCGGGTAGTCCTCGGCCTTGACGCCCATCGGCATCACCACGGCGTCGACGCCGTGCTTCTCGAACCACGGGTTGTAGATCATCGGCGCCTTGAACGACTCGGTCGGGTAGCCGAGATGCGCGATCAGGGTGGTCCCTCGGATCTTAGGCGTAGCCTCATCGTGGTTGGTGCGGAGCAACGTCGAGACCGACTCGTGTTCAGGCGCGGCGCTCAGGACGCCAGCAGCTGCCGGGCCGCCATGAAATTGGCCCTCGCGTGCTCCTCGGCAGAGGCCGAGCCCGTCATCGGAACCTCAATCGAGAGGGCTGCCGTTGGAGGCAGCGCCGACACCAGCGCCGACAGGGGCAGTGCCCCTTCTCCCGGGATCAGGCGACCGGCCCGGGCCTCCTGGATGATCGCGTCCGTCGATCGCGGCGCCTCCGCCGGCGCGTCGCAGAGCTGCGCGCTGCGGACCAGCTCGGCTGGCACCGCACGCACGTCCTCGGGCGTCCCCCCAGTTCGGGAGAGGTGGAGCGCGTCGACGAGGACGCCGCCGTTCGGCCGCCCGGCGGCCTCGACCACCCGGACCGCGTCGGGGAGGCTCGCGACCCGCCGCCACGCCATGCACTCCAGGTCCACGCCCATGCCGAACCCGTCCGCGAGGTCGCAGAGCTCCGCGAACCGCGCGACGAGGCGTGCGCGATCCGGATCGTCCCCGCACACGCTCAGGCGCCAAGCGCCGAGACCCGCCGCCGCCTCGAGAATGCCGGCGAGCGAGGTCGGCACGAAGTCCTCCCCGATGGTGACAAATTCGATGTCGTGGAGGCGCACCCCCTCATCTCGCAGTGCCTGCTGCACGTCGCGGAAAGCGGGACTCCCGAACGGCAATTCGTACACGGGGGCGCCGGGGAAGGCCGGGTGAAGCCGCAGGCCGACCGACGCGTAGCCGGTCCGGGCCGCGAGCCGGACGAGCTCGACGGGCGGCACCGCGATGCAGGTGAAATGGGCCAGGCCCAGAGGCTGGTCGGGTGAGGCGTGCATGGCGATGGCCCGAATGGTCAGGGAGCAAGCTTGTCGGCGAGATGCCGCTGCAGGTTGGTGCCCGTGCGGTGGATGTGCTCGCGCAGGCGGGCGCAGGCGAACTCGGCGTCGCGCGCAACGGCGCCCTGCGCGATCTCGCCATGCTCCTGGGCGACGTTCCGGTCCCCACCCGGCGTCCGGCGCAGGAAGGTGCGCCGGTAGCGGTCATTCAGGTTCAGGAGGACGCCGCAGAAGTTCAGCAGCAGCGGCATCCGACACCCTGCGATCAGCGTGAGGTGGAACTCCCGGTGGTAGGCTTCCCAGCGTTCCAGCGACTCCGGCTGGTCGGGGTCGCGCTCGATCCGGTTCATGCGGTGGAGGGCGCGCATCACGTCGCCCTCCCAATCCACGGTTCCGATCGCGATCGCTTGGCGCAGCGCCAGGATCTCGAACTCCTCGCGGAGCTGCGTGATCTCCGCCAGGTTCGACAGCGAGATCGGCGCGACGCGGTAGCCGCGATTGTCCTCGAAGACCACGAGCCCGTCGGAGATCAGTCGGGCCAGCGCCTCCCGGAGCGGGCTCAAGGAGACCCCGAAGCTCTCTCGCGCGCGCTGCAGGTTGATCTTGCTGCCGGCTTCGAGCTGGCCCGAGATGATCGCTTCGCGCAGCCGGTCGACGAGCTGGCTGGCCATTGTGTTCTTGCCGTCGTCGACCAGGGTGGCCGGCATCCCCGGAGTGGACGTCACGAGGCCAAATCGCGTCTCGATCTGATCACGTGCGGTGCGGCGGATCCTCGCCTCGGTCAACGCGTCTCTCCCGCTAGGAAGCACCATCCTACCAAAACATCGGTGATCATTAGTAAAAACGATTTTTAGCGTCAACGACGATTTGGTTGTGAGCTCGACCGAAGTGTCGGAATAGGCGCCGAGCCGATCGAACCATACCAGTCCATGAGATCGGCAGCGGAGTGGTATCGGAGCGCGAATAACGTTCACATACAGCAAGTTGTCTCAAGAGCCATCGCTTGCTTGCTGATCGTGATCGGAACCACAGGGCTTGGAGCGCGAGGTGAGCGGAGCTGTCGCGGCGGCGCAGCACCAACCGATACCGCGGCACCAAGCTACATAACAAGCTATTGAAAATCGCTTATTGACGAATAATCGATGATATGAGACCGGTGAGCAGCGATAGGGAGGTTGAGCGATGCGCATCGAGCGCCAGCAGGACGTGACGCCCGCGGTTCTGGAGGTCATGGCGCGGACACAGGACCCGCGCTTGCGCGAGATCATGATCTCGCTCGTCACCCACCTGCACGGCTTCATCCGCGACGTGCGGCTCACCGAGCCCGAGTTCCGCGACGCCACCGCGATCCTTAACGAGATCGGCGCCCTCGCCTCCGACACCCACAACGAGTTCGTGCTGATGGCCGGCTCCCTCGGCGTGTCCTCGCTCGTCTGCCTGCTCAACAACGGCGACCACGGCAACACCGAGACCTCGCAGTCGCTGCTCGGGCCGTTCTGGCGCCTCAACGCGCCGCAGGTCGAGAACGGCGGCACGATTGTGCGCTCCGACACGCCGGGCGACCCGCTGTTCGTGAACGCGCGCGTGGTCGACGGCCGGGGCCAGCCGATCGCGGGGGCGGAGGTCGACGTCTGGCACGCCTCCCCCGTCGGCCTCTACGAGAACCAGGATCCCGAGCAGGCCGAGATGAACCTGCGCGGCAAGTTCACCACCGACGCCAAGGGCCGCTTCTGGTTCCGCTCGGTGATGATGGTCGGCTACCCGATCCCGACCAACGGGGTCGTCGGGCGCCTCCTCGCGGCGCAGGACCGCCACCCGATGCGCCCGGCGCACCTCCACGCCCTGATCTTCAAGCCCGGCTTCAAGGTGCTGATCTCGCAGGTCTACGACGCGAACGACCCGCACATCGACACCGACGTGCAGTTCGGCGTGACCAAGGCCCTGGTCGGCGACTTCGTCCGCCACGACGAGCCGCATCCGGGTGCGGCGGACGCGTCCGCGCCCTGGTACTCCCTCGACTACACCTACTTCATGGAGCCCGGAGAGGCCGTGCTGCCGCGTCCCCCGATCAAGTGAACTCGATACATCATTGGAGCGAAGTGCCGTGCTGAGCGACGACGATCACCGGAAGGCCGCCGAAGCCATCCTGAAGGCCGAGCGCGAGCGGGTTCCCTGCCCGCAGCTGTCGAAGACCTACCCGGGTATGGAGCTTGCGGACGCCTACCGCGTCCAGGATCTCTGGGCCGAGGCGCGGATCGCCGGCGGCGCGCGCCTGGTCGGCCACAAGATCGGCCTGACCTCGCGCGCCATGCAGATGGCCTCGAAGATGACCGAGCCGGATTACGGCCGCATCCTCGACGACGCGCTCTACGACGACGGGGCACAGATCCGGACTGACCTCTTCATCAAGCCCCGCCTGGAGGTCGAGCTGGCCTTCATCATGGGCGAGGACCTGGAGGGGCCCGGCTGCCGCACCTACGACGTGATGCGGGCGACCGAGTTCGTGGTCCCGGCGCTGGAGATTATCGACTACCGGACCGAGGTCCCGCGCGCGATCGTCGACACCATCGCCGACAACGCCGCCTTCGGGGCCATCGTGGTGGGCGGCCGCACGATCCGGCCCTTCGACGTGGACGTGCGCTGGATCGGGGCCACGCTCTCGCAGAACGGCATCATCGAGGAGTCCGGCGTCTCGGCCGCCATCATGGGCCACCCGGCCGCGGGCATCGCCTGGCTCGTCAACAAGCTCGCCGCCGTCGACGCGAAGCTGAGGAAGGGGCAGATCGTGCTCGGCGGCTCGTTCACGCGCCCCGTCGACATCAAGAAGGGCGACGTGATCCAGGCGGATTACGGCCCGCTCGGCGCCATCGGCGTCTCCTTCGTGTGAGGGGACGATGAACCTTCCGGAGAACCGCTTCAAGCGCGCGCTGCGCGAGGGCCGCCAGCAGATCGGCTTGTGGTGCAGCCTACCCGGTTCCTACGCCGCCGAGGCGGCGGCGGGCTCGGGCTACGACTGGCTGCTGCTCGACACAGAGCACTCGCCGGGCGACCCACTCACCGTGCTTCCTCAGCTTCAGGCGGTGGCGCCCTACGACGTGTCGGCGGTGGTGCGTCCCGCCAGCAACGACGCGGTCCTGATCAAGCGCTTCCTCGATCTCGGCGCGCAGACCCTGCTGATCCCCTACGTGCAGGACGCGCACGAGGCGCGGGCCGCCGTCGCAGCGACGCGCTACCCTCCCGAGGGTGTGCGCGGCGTGTCTGGCCTGACGCGAGCCACGCGGTTCGGGCGGGTTGCGGGCTACGCCAAGCGGGCCGCCGAGGAACTCTGCCTGCTCGTGCAGGTCGAGACGCGCGAGGCGCTCGACCGGCTCGAGGAGATCGCCGCGGTCGACGGCGTCGACGGCGTCTTCGTCGGCCCGGCGGACCTGGCGGCGAGCCTCGGCCACGTCGGCGAGGCCGCTCACCCCGACGTGGTCGCGGCGGTCGAGGACGCGGTGCGCCGCATCCGCGCGGCGGGCAAGCCCGCCGGCATCCTGACTCCGGACGCCGCCTTCGCGCGGCGCTGCATCGAGATCGGGACCACCTTCATCGCCGTCGCCATCGACGTGGGTGCTGTCCGACGCCAAGGGCGAGATTCAGCGCGGCATGGAGGTGGTGGAGTTCGCGGTCGGCGCCCCCCAGCTGCTCAAGGGCGAGGTGACGGAGAACGTCGGCACGCGCGTCGACAGCCACGCGCTGCGCCAGCCGCTCGGGGTGGTGGCCGGCATCACCCCGTTCAACTTCCCGGTCATGGTGCCGATGTGGATGTTCCCGGTGGCGCTGGCCTGCGGCAACTGCTTCATCCTGAAGCCGTCCGAGCGCGACCCGTCCGCCTCGCTCGTGATGGCGGACTGGCTGAAGGAGGCGGGGCTTCCCGACGGCGTGTTCTCGGTGCTGCAGGGCGACAAGGAGGCGGTGGACGCCCTCCTGCACAACCCGGGCGTGGCCGCCGTGAGCTTCGTCGGCTCGACGCCGATCGCCCGCTACATCTACCAGACCGCCGCGCTCAACGATAAGCGCGCGCAGGCTCTGGGTGGCGCCAAGAACCACATGATCATCATGCCGGACGCCGACCTCGACCAGGCGGTCGACGCCCTGATGGGCGCTGCCTACGGCTCGGCCGGCGAGCGCTGCATGGCGATCTCGGTGGCCGTGCCCGTGGGGGAGAGCACCGCCGACGCCCTCGTGGAGAGGCTCATCCCGCGCGTGCGGGCTCTCAAGATCGGACCGGGCACCGACCCCGAGGCCGAGATGGGGCCGCTCGTCACCGCGCAGCACCGCGACAAGGTGAAGGGCTACGTCGATCTCGGCGTCGCCGAGGGGGCGGAGCTCCTGGTCGACGGACGCGGCCTCAGCCTCCAGGGCTACGAGAACGGCTACTTCATCGGCGGCTCGCTGTTCGACCGCGTGACGCCCGAGATGACCATCTACAAGGAGGAGATCTTCGGGCCCGTCCTCGCGGTCGCCCGGGCGCCGGACTACGCGACGGCCGCGCGGATGATCAACGAGCACGAGTACGGCAACGGCACGGCGATTTTCACCCGCGACGGCGACGCGGCGCGGGAATTCGCCCATCAGATCCAGGTCAGCATGGTCGGCATCAACGTGCCGATCCCGGTGCCGATGGCGTTCCATTCCTTCGGCGGCTGGAAGGCCTCGCTGTTCGGCGACCACCACATGCACGGACCCGAGGGCGTCCGCTTCTACACGCGGCTAAAGACCATCACGAGCCGATGGCCGACCGGCATCCGGGCGGGTGCCGACTTCGTCATGCCGACCATGCGCTGATCGGAGCAGTGGAGGAGGCGACCATCCAAAACCTCCTCCGCTCCGCTACCAGGTTGCAAACCTCGCGGTGGGTTGTGCCCACCGTCGAGCGTGCAAGGTCGCGCATCCCCGTGGTGCACTTTATATCGAAATATCCAGATATTTTCTACTATATAAATTTATGGATGAACTCCGAATGTTTGTCCGAATATATTACCTAACATCAATTTTGAACTTGTCCGCTCACGTCATCCGCCTGCCTAAATAGGGACAACACGCGGAGTTTTTGCTTACGCTGATGGCTCCAACTGGAAAGCGCCTTGCCGATTGGAGCCGTGCAGGGATACAGGACCACGTGTGCCACGTCGGCCGGCGGCAGGGACCCTGTGAGACGATGCAGTCTCGCTACCTCGATCAACGCCTCAAGCTCGCACATCTCCGCCTCGTCGACGCGCTTGAGACGCATCGAAGCCTGCTCAGAGCCGCGGCGATCCTCGGAGTGACGCAACCGGCCCTCACCAAGAGCCTGCACGAGATCGAGGACATCCTCCAGGTTCGTCTCTTCGAGCGCCATGCACGAGGCGTGCGGCCGACCGAAACCGGCATGGTGCTCGTGCGAGCAGCACGCCGCATCCTTGCGGAGGTGCGCTCCCTCGACGAGGAACTCGACCGGCACACCAGGGCAGGCGCAACCTCGATCTCGATCGGTGCCCTGCCAGTGGCGGCGGCGGGGATCCTCCCGGGAGCGCTGGCGCGGCTCAAGGCGGAGTATCCCGAGATCCGGGTCGACCTGCAACAGGGGCGGACCGAGGAGTTGCTGCCTCTCTTGGCGGCCGGCGAGGTCGACCTCGTAGTTGGGCGCCTCTATGCCCCGGCTCATCCCGATCACTTCACCCGCGAACCGCTCTGGAGCGAGCCGATTTCGATCCTCGCGCGCACCGGGCACCCCGTCCTCTCCGAACCGGCCGCGATCGACACCCTGCGCCGCTACGAGATCGTTCTCCCCACTGTAAGCCAGCGGGTCGGCCAGGAGATCGAGCAGGTCATGGCGCGCCTTGGCCTCGCCCCCTCGACATCGCTGCGCTCCAGCTCCCCCGGCTTCATCCGCGAGATGTTGCACGCCAGCGACCTAATCGCCGTTATGCCGCGCTTGATGCTGGCCGGTGATCTCCTGCGCGGGAGCCTGCAGGTCGTGCCGCTGCCGATCGCTGCGCCCGACCGGCCGGCCGGACTGATCCTGCCCTACGACCGACCGCTCCCGACCGGCGGGCGGATTTTCGCTGAATGCCTGCGCGCCTACGTGCGCGAAATCTCCCGAGCTGGCCTCGCCGATATTACCGCGGGTTATAAGAAGGCGCCGAAAAAGCGATAAGACATCCGCTTTCGCGGAGCATAGGACATCCCCGGCGTCCAGTTAACGATCAGTCGAGAGGGCGCCCGACGAACAAGGGCGCGCCAGGCCGAAGGTCGCGCTGGGGAGAAACCGCCATGCTTTCGAGCATTCCGCAAGGATCGCGCTTCGCCATCATTGGCTTCGGTGAAGTCGGGAGCCGCTTCGCTCGCGACATCCACGCGAATGGCCGCGCTCATCGCATCACGGCGTTTGATGTCGACGCTGCGGCGCGGGCACGGGCAGCCGCAACCGACTTCGTGACCCTCGCTGCGAGCGCTGCCGAAGCAGCAGCCGCGGCTGATATCGTCTTCCTGTCGGTCACAGCGGGCTCGGTGCTGGCGGCGGCCGAGGCCCTGACGAGAGGGCTCACGCACAATCCCCTTGTCGTCGATGTGAATTCCGTCTCGCCCACCACCAAGCAGGAGGCAGCCAGCCTCGTAACCCGGGCGGGCGGGCGCTACGTCGAGGCGGCCGTGATGGCGAGCGTGCCGCCCCAGGGCTTGCGCACGCCGATGCTGCTCGGCGGTCCCCACGCCTCGGCCTTCGTCGAGGCTATGACGTCGTTCGGGATGCGGCTCACCCCTGTCTCGGAGTCGATCGGACACGCCTCGTCGGTCAAGATGTGCCGCAGCGTGATGATCAAGGGCCTGGAGGCCCTGGTGACCGAGTGCCTGCAGACCGCGCGCCACTACGGCGTCGAGGAGCCGGTGCTGGCTTCGCTCGCCGACACGCTGCCTCATGCGGATTGGCCGGGCCTCGCCCGCTACCTCATCGGCCGCCCGCTGCAACACGGCAAGCGCCGGGCCGAGGAGATGCGTGAGGTCGCCCGCACGGTGCGGGAGGCCGGCCTTGCTCCGGTAATGAGCACGGCCATCGTCGAGCGCCAGGAGCGTTCCGGCTGCCTCGGCCGCCAGCTCAGCCACGCCGTACTCGATGATGGGCTGGGCCCGCTGCTCGACGCTCTCGCAGTGCTCGACGCCGCCCGCGAGCCCGCGGCGGCCTGAACCGCCTGCCCTTTGACCCCCAGAGCCGCGCACGAACGGCACCAGTTCCGGAAGGACACGCCCCATGGACCAAGAACCGATCCTCGACGTCGCCCATCTCGGCCATCTCGAGCTCCTGACCCCGAAGCCCGAGGAGAGCCTGCGCTTCTTCGTCGACGTGATGGGCATGACCGAGAGCGGCCGGCGGGGCGACTCGGTGTACCTGCGCGCCTGGGACGATTACGAGCGCTACTCGCTCCAGCTCACCGCCTCGCCCACCTCCGGCCTCGGCCACGCCGCCTTCCGGGCGCGTAGTCCGCAGGCGCTGCAGCGGCGCGTGAAGGCGATCGAGGCGACGGGCCTCGGGATTGGCTGGCACGAGGGCGAGCTCGGCCACGGGCCGGCCTACCGCTTCCACGATCCTGACGGCCATGTCGTCGAGATCTACTACGAGACCGAGTGGTACCAGGCGCCGGACCACCTGCGTCCCTCGCTCAAGAACCAGGCCCAACGGTTCCCGGCCCGCGGCATCAACGTGCGCCGGCTCGACCACTTCAACTGCCTCGCTGTCGATGTGAAGGCCAATCGCGAGTTCTTCGAGAGCGCGCTTGGCTTCCGGCTTACCGAGCAGATCGTACTCGACTCCGGCGAAGAGGCCGGGATGTGGTTGACCGCCACCAACAAGAGCTACGACTTCGCCTACACCAAAGAAGCGCACGGCATCAAAGGCCGCTTCCACCACATCACCTACGCGCTCGACAGCCGCGAGGAAATTCTGCGCGCCGCCGACATCTTCCTGGAGGCCGGCATCCCGATCGAGACCGGGCCGCACAAGCACGCCGTCCAGCAGACCTTCTTCCTCTACGTGTTCGAGCCCGGCGGCCACCGGGTCGAGGTGGCGAATGCTGGCGCGCGCCTGGTGCTGGCGCCGGACTGGAAGCCGATCCGCTGGACCGAAGAGGAGCGGAAGAAGGGCCAGGCCTGGGGTCTGAAGACCATCCCGACCTTCCACAGCCACGGCACACCGCCGCTGCCTGGCCACCACGGCCCCGACGACGATGTGCAGCTCGATCTCTCCGCGAACGGCATCGCGTCCTGACCCCTCAACCAACCGGGCGCCAGAACCCGGACCCTTTACGATACCAGCGCCGCCCCGGGAGGAGCGCACGAATGTCCATTTCATCACCTTCAAGATCAGTCGAGATCAAGTCCTTCATCGATGAGCGACCGGTCTCCCGCTACCAGTGGTTCCTTGTGGCCCTGTGTTTCCTTATCGTCGTGGCCGACGGGATGGACGTTGCCATCATGGGCTTCGTCACGCCGTCGATCCTCGCCGACTGGAACATATCGCGCCCGGCCTTCGGCTTGGTGATGAGCGCTGCACCCTTCGGCCTCGTGGTCGGGGCGCTGGTTGCCGGCCCGTCCTCCGACCGGTTCGGCCGCAAGCCGGTGCTGATCTTCTCGGTGCTGATCTTCGGCCTGTTCACGGCGGTCGCCGCCTACGCGACCAGCCCGGCCGAGATGGCCTTGCTGCGCTTCCTCGCAGGCACCGGCATGGGGGCGGCAATGCCCAACACCTCGACGCTGCTCTCCGAGTACGCGCCATTGCGCCGTCGCTCTCTGATGATCACCATCATGTTCACGGGGTTCAACCTCGGCTCGGCCGCGATTGGCTTTGCCGCCGCCCACATGATCCCGGCCTATGGCTGGCGCTCGGTGCTGCTCCTCGGCGGTGCGGTGCCGCTCGCCCTGGTGCCGTTTCTGGTGCTGTTTCTGCCTGAGTCCGCTCGGCTCCTCACCCTGCGGGGAGCGAGCGCGAAGAAGATCGCCGCGACGCTCGGCCGGGTGACTGGGCACCGCTTCACCGGTGCCGAGACCTTCGTGACGGATGAGCCCCCGCTGCAGACCCGCAAGCCCATCGGCGTGCTGTTCTCGCAGGGCTACGCCGTGACGACGGTCGCGCTCTGGGTGACCTACTTCATGGGGCTCATGGTCATCTACCTGCTGACTGGCTGGCTTCCGACCTTGATGCGCGACGCCGGTGTGTCGATCGAGACTGCCTCGGCCGTGACCGCCCTGTTTCAGATCGGCGGCACGCTGGGCGCTGTGATCGTTGGCTGGGTGATGGATCGGACGCGGCCAGCCTTCGTGATCGGCGCGGCGTATCTCGGCGGCGGCCTGTTGATCATCGCCCTCTCGGTTGCCGGAGTGATGTCGTCGTCGCTGGCGCTCCTCGTCTTCGCCGCCGGCTTCTGCATGAGTGGGGCGCAGACGGGGCTGAATGCCTTCGCGCCGAGCTGCTACCCGACCGTGGCGCGAGCCACCGGCGTGAGCTGGATGCTCGGCATGGGCCGCTTCGGCAGCATACTCGGCTCGGCCTTCGGCGGCACGCTGCTCGGGCTCGGCTGGGACTTCAGCGCCATCCTGCTGACCCTCGCGGCACCGGCTTTCTGCGCCGCCATCGCGATCGCCCTGACCCAGGCTCGCGCGGGTGCCGCCGGCCAGCCGCGTGAGGCCTCCGCCCACTAACGACAACGCCCACCGCTGCGCGGCCCGCACCGGGCCGCCAGCTTTCCTCCTTCCTCAAGGTGCGCGACGATGATCATCGACTGCCACGGCCACTACACGACAGCCCCGACGGCCCTGGAGGAGTGGCGCAACCGCCAGGTCGCGGCACTCAACGATCCCTCCGCCCGCCCGAACCGAGCCGACCTCAGGATCGGCGATGACGAGATCCGCGAGTCGATCGAGAATAACCAGCTCCGGCTGATGCGCGAGCGCGGCAGCGATCTGACGATCTTCAGCCCCCGCGCCAGCTTCATGGCCCACCACATCGGCGATTTCTCGGTCTCGGCCGAGTGGGCCTCGATCTGCAACGAACTGTGCCACCGGGTGGCGCAGCTCTTCCCCGACCACTTCATCGGCGCTGCAATGCTGCCGCAAAGCCCCGGCGTCGATCCGAAGACCTGCCTGCCTGAACTTGATCGCTGCGTGCAGGAGTACGGCTTCGTCGGCCTCAACCTCAACCCGGACCCAACCGGCGGTTACTGGAAGAGCCCGCCGCTGACCGACCGGCATTGGTACCCGATCTACGAGCGCATGGTCGAGTACGACATCCCGGCGATGGTCCACGTTTCGACGAGCTGCAACGCCTGCTTCCACACCACCGGCGCCCACTACATCAACGCCGACACCACTGCGGTGATGCAGCTGATCGAGGGCGACCTCTTCCGGGACTTCCCGACCCTGCGCTTCGTCATCCCGCATGGCGGTGGGGCAGCGCCCTATCACTGGGGCCGCTATCGGGGCCTTGCCCAGGCACTGAAGAAGCCAGAATTGCGCGAGCATCTCCTGCGCAACGTCTTCTTCGACACCTGCGTCTATCACCAGCCCGGGATCAATCTGCTGACCGAAGTCATCCCGGTCGAAAACATCCTGTTCGCCAGCGAGATGGTCGGCGCGGTACGCGGGATCGACCCGGAGACCGGGCACAACTTCGACGACACAAAGCGCTACGTCGAGGCCGCCGATCTTACCGCCGAGGATCGCCACAAGATCTACGAGGCCAACGCCCGCCGCGTCTACCCGCGCCTCGACGCTGCCCTGAAGACCCGCGGCAATTAATGACTGGAAACGGAGGAGGACATCATGACTGAACTCGGCGTCGTGAGACGGACGATCGTGCGAGCCGACCGCGAGGCGGTCGACCAACTGGCTCGATACGGCAGCGCGACGGTGCACGAGGCCATGGGCCGGGTCGGGCTGATGAAGCCGACCATGCGCCCGATTTACCAGGGGGCGCAGGTCTCCGGTACGGCAGTCACGGTGCTGCTGCACCCAGGCGACAACTGGATGATGCATGTCGTCGCCGAGCAGATCCAGCCGGGTGACGTGGTCGTAGCGGCGATCACGGCGGAATGCACCGACGGCTATTTCGGCGACTTGCTCGCCACTAGCTTTAAGGCCCGCGGCGCCCGCGCCCTAATCATCGACGCTGGGGTGCGCGACGTTGCGGTGTTGACCGAGATGGGCTTCCCGGTCTGGAGCAAGTGCATCTCTGCCAAAGGCACGGTGAAGGCGACGTTGGGGTCGGTGAACGTCCCGGTCGTCTGCGCCGGCACCCTGGTCAATCCGGGCGACGCAGTCGTGGCCGACGACGACGGCGTCGTGGTCGTTCCAGCGGCGTGGGCTCGCAAGGTCGCTGACGCCGCCGCTGCCCGCGAGGCCAACGAGGGCGCCAAGCGCGAGAAGCTGGCGTCCGGCGTGCTCGGCCTCGACCTCTACGGGATGCGCGAGACCCTAGCGAAGGCCGGCCTGCGCTACGTCGACTGACCCACTCAGGAGCAAGCGATGACCGACCCGATCACCGGCCTCTCCTCGATGGCGACCCGCAGGGTTCTTGCGGACCTCACCGAGGCCTACCATCGAAGCACCGGAGGGCGGGTTGCGTTCCGCTCGATGGGCGGCGTCGACGCCGCGCGCATGATCAGGTCGGGAGCCGCCATCGACCTCGTTGTGCTCGCCTCCGGCGTCATGGAACGATTGGAAAGCGAGGGGCACCTCGTGCCCGGTAGCCGGACCACCTTCGTGCGCTCCGGCATCGCCGTGGCGGTCCCGGTGGGCGCACCCCACCCGGACCTCTGTGACGAGGCGGCTTTACGCAGAGCCATGCTCGAAAGCGGGACCCTCTGCTACTCGACGGGCCCGAGCGGCGACCATCTGCGACAGCTCTGGGAGCGCTGGGGCCTTGCGGACGAGATGGCCCGCCGCGCCATCCAGGCGCCGCCGGGTACCTCCGTCGCCTCCCTGTTGGCACGGGGCGAGGCGAGCCTCGGCTTCCAGCAGCTCAGCGAGATGATCGGCGTCGAGGGTGTCGAGATCGTCGGCCCACTCCCCGCGGAGGCACAATCGATCACGGTCTTCGAGGCCGGAATATCGATCCTCTCGGCTGATCGTGCGTCCTGCGACGCGTTCATCGGCTTCGCCACCGGTCCAGACGCCGACGACATCATCGCGAGGAACGGGCTGTCCGTGCGAGATCGCGAAGATCGGAACGCGGCAAGCACGTCGATCTAAGGAACACACCGTCTCATGCTCAACCTCTCGCGACGGCTCCGGCCGGCTCAGACCATCGCGATGCTGTTCCTAGCGTTGCCATTGTCGTTGCCGTTGCCGGCCTTGGCCCAATCGAGCGGGACGGATATCGCAGCGGCACAATTGCCGGTTCTGGCCGTGGTGAAGCCCGCGCGGGCCTGCACCGATCTTGCCACGGTCGCGCTCGACGACATCGGCGGAGCCGGCAGCCGGATCACAGAAGCCGCTGTCACGTCGGACGGAGCGGCACCGGCCTGCGCGGTGAGGGGGATGCTCGCGCCGAGCATCGGCTTCGAGGTGCAGCTGCCGACCGAGACTTGGACCCAGCGCTACCTCCAGGTTGGGTGCGGGGGGCTGTGCGGCAACATCCGCCTGACCCCAGGCATGGCCGAGGGCTGCCTGCCCCTGCAGGCCGGCGGCTTCGTCGTTGGTAGCACCGACATGGGCCACCAGGGCCGCGACGCATCGTTCGGCGACGACCCGCAGAAGCGGGCCGACTTCGCCCACCGCGCCCAACATCTGACCGCGCTCACCGCCAAGCGGCTGATCGCGGCCTTCTACGGGCGCCCCCAGGCCTACGCCTACTTCACCGGCTGCTCCGACGGCGGCCGCGAGGCACTGGTCGAGGCCCAGCGCTACCCCGACGACTTCAATGGCATCGTCGCGGGCGCCGCGGCGATGAACTTCCAGGTGCAGAACGCCCTGTTCCACGCCTGGCAGGTTCGCGCCATTACCAGTTCGGACGGCAGGGCGATCCTGCTCGCCGGACGACTGCAGCTCCTGCACGCAGCGGTGCTCCAGGTCTGCGACCGCCTCGACGGTCTCGCGGACGGCCTCGTCTCCGATCCTCTCGCCTGCCGGTTCGATCCTGCCCGGATCCAGTGCGCATCCGAGAGCCAGGATCCCAGCACCTGCTTGACCGCGTCGGAGGTTGCGGCCGCGCGCAAGCTCTACGACGGCCCGCGCGACCCAGCGACCGGCGAGCGCCTCACAGTGGGTGGCCCGCTGCCCGGCTCGGAGCTGGCCTGGGCCGGCGTATACGTGCCGGTCGGTCCCAACCAGCCGGTCTTCGGTCGCTTCATCGCCCTCGAAGCTCTACGCAACATGGTGTTCGCGCCGAACCCGCCGGCCGGCTTCGGGCTCGACGATCTCGTTTTCGACCGTGCCCTGTTCGAGCGCTTGCGGCCGCTGCACCCGCTCTACGACGCTACCAACCCGGACCTCTCGCCCTTCGCAGCTGCGGGCGGCAAGCTCATTATGTGGCACGGGCTTGCCGACCCGCACATCTCGCCGGTCAACACCATTGCGTACATGACGGCCCTCCAGGCGCAGATGGGTCGGGAGCATGCAGCGGCCTTCGCGCGCCTCTACCTCTTTCCCGGCATGTACCACTGCTCCGGTGGTGAGGGGCCGAGCCAAGTCGATCTCCTCACCCCTATGCTGGCCTGGGTCGAGGCTGGCACGCCCCCGGGCGCCATAATCGCGCGTCAGCCAGTGAGGAGCGTAGCAAGCGACTTCGGCGCGCCCGACCTACGGGATCCTGGTAGGCGTCCGGCGGGTCCATCCGGAACGGATCGGCCGGAGGCCGTGCCGCTACCCGGTGCAACGGTCTCGTCGACGGCTATCCTCCGTACCCGCCCAACCTATCCGTATCCGGCCATCGCAACCTACGGCGGTGGCGGCGATCCGAACCGTGCCGAGAGCTTCGGTCTCGGCGCCTCAGCGGCAACCTTCACGATGCCGGCCTGGGCGGGGGCGGACTTTTACCGTCCCTATGCTCCACGCGAGCGGTAAGGGACGGCTCGGGCCCCGCGCGGGCCCGCTGCTGTGCCCGCACCATCGCCAGCAGGTGATCGAGGGCGGGTGTCAGCCGGTCGGGGCGCCAGACGTACCAGAGTTCGGCGGCAGCGCCGGCATCCGAGAGCGGCCGGTAGCACACGCCCGGCAGGGCTACGCAGGCACTGCTCTCCGCCACGATCCCGAAGCCCTGGCCGGCCGCCGCGAGGCCAAGTACCCCAGTCACCCCCGAGACGCGCCAGCGCACATCGAGCGTTCTACCCGCTGCAGCAGCGAGGTCGGTCGCAACCCGCATGATCCCGCGGTCGTCGGGATCGTTGAAGCCGACCATCGGCTCACCCGCGAGTTCGGCCACGGACAGGCTCGCCCGGCGCGAGAGGGGATGGCACTCGGGCAGGACTGCGACGAGGCGTTGGCGCGCCGCCGGTAGGTGACGGCATTCCGTCGGCAGCGAGACGGGCGCGCGCACCAGCACTACGTCAAACTCTCCCCCGGTGAGCGCGCGCAGCAGCTCGCTGATGCCGTCCTCCCGCAGGGCGATGCGTAGATCGGGCAGCTCCTGGTGCAGCGCCCGCAGGGTATCGGGGAACCGCTCCTCGAACATCGCCGAGGCGACGTAGCCGACAGCGAGGCGGCCCATTTCGCCGCGCGCCACCCGTCGGGCCTCGTCGGCGGCCTCGGCATGGAGGCGCAGCAACTTGAGGGTCTCGATCCGGTAGGCCTCACCGGCGGCCGTCAGGTCGATGCCGCGCTTGCGCCGGTTGAAGAGGCGCACGCCCAATCCTTCTTCGAGACCGCGGATCTGCTGGCTTAGCGCCGGCTGGGCGATGCCAAGATGCTCGGCGGCGCGGCCGAGATGCAGCGTCTCGCACACGGCCAGGAAGGCACGCAGCCGGCGCAGCGAGGCAGTGACGAGCTCATCCATCGGCTTCGACTTATCAAACTCATCGGTTCGACGCCATGGATGCGTTTTTCCTGAAGGCCATCTTCATGTCACGACACCGGACGGATCTTGGGTCCGGCGCCATCGCGCCGTTCGTGCTTCTGCGGCCGGCAAACCGATCGACCAGCTAGCGAGGCCGACAGTCATGACGACCCTGCGTCACGCCATCAAGATCGCCGCACCGCGCGCGCAGACCTTCCAGGCCATCACCGACACCCGTCAGATTGCCGCTTGGCATCTTGGTACCGTCGAGGGCGAGGTCGCGACGGGAGCCGTACTTTCCCTCACGCCGCGCCCCGGCCTCCGGTTCGCCTGGCGCACCGACGCGATCCTGCCCAATCGGGAACTGCGCCAGACCTGCGTGCAGGGACCTGGCACCTCGCCCGGCAAGACAGTGACCTTTGTCCTCTCCGATCTCTCGGAAGGCGGCACGCTCGTCGAACTCAGCGACGGAGACTGGCCGGCGAACGACTCGCACTTGCCGTTCTGCAACACCCGCTGGGGGGAGGTCCTGCTCCGGCTCAGGGAATTCGTCGAAGGCAGTCGGTCGTGAGCCCATCGAGAGGAGATCGTGTCATGAAGAAGACTAAGGATTACACCGTGCTGGAGGCAGGCCAGCCGAACCCGATGGGCTGGACGGTGCCGCCGATCAACGATCTGCGCTCGGCGATCGACTACCTCAAGACCTTCCCCGACGAGTACATCGAGACGGACCGTGAGGTCGACCCACGGGCGGAGCTCGCAGGGGTTTACCGACACATAGGCGCCGGCGGCACGGTGATGCGGCCGACGCGCATTGGCCCGGCTATGACTTTTAATACCATCAAGGGTTATCCCGGCGCGCGCGTCCTCGTCGGCCTGATGGCGAGCCGTCGGCGCGTCAGTCGCCTCCTCGGCGCGCCGGAGCGCGAACTCGCCCAACAGATGGGACAGGCACGCAAGAACGTCACACCGCCTGTGGCCGTGGAGGCCAAGGACGCGCCGTGCCAGGAGGTTGTGCATCGCGCCGACGACCCGAACTTCGACCTGCGCAAGCTCCTGCCGGCACCGACCAACACGCCCAAGGATGCGGGCCCGTATTTCTGCCTAGGCCTTGTCCTGGGCAGCGATCCTGATGATCGCGACAACGTCGATGTCACCATCCACCGGCTTTGTGTACAGAGTCGGGACGAACTCTCGATCTTCTTCGCGCCAGGGCGACACATTGATGCTTTTCGCAAGAAGGCGGAGGCCCAAGGCAAGCCGCTCGCCGTCTCAATCAACATGGGTCTCGACCCAGCGATCCCGATCGGCACCTGCTTCGAGGCTCCGACCACGCCCTTCGGTTTCGACGAACTCTGCGTTGCGGGCGGCCTGCGCGGCCGACCGGTAGAACTGGTCGAGTGCGTCTCCGTCGCCCAGAAAGCTATCGCCCGCGCTGAGATCGTTATCGAGGCAGAGATCCTGCCGAACGTCCGTGTTGCGGAGGACCAGAACACCGGCACCGGTCTCGCGATGCCCGAGTTCCCCGGCTATGTCGGCCCGGCGAACCCAGAGTTGCCGGTCATCAAGGTCAAGGCCGTCACCACACGGAAGAACCCGATCCTGCAGACGCTGGTCGGGCCGGGCGAGGAGCACGTCAGCCTCGCTGGCATCCCGACCGAGGCCAGCATCTACAACGCCTGTGCGGATGCGCTGCCAGATCTCGTGCAGAACGTTTACGCTCACAGCGCCGGGGGCGGCAAATTCCTCGCCGTCGTTCAGGTCAAAAAGAGTAGCCCCGCCGACGATGGCAATACCCGGCAGGCTGCCCTGATCGCGCTCGCTGTTTACCGCGAGTTGAAGAACGTTATCCTGATCGACGATGATGTTGATCTGTTTGACACGAACGACGTGTTCTGGGCAATGCAGACCCGCTACTCCGGTGATATGGACACGATCTTCGTGCCCGGCGTCGCTGGCCACGTCCTCGACCCATCGCAAACCCCCGAATACGATCCACGTGTGTCGGCAAAGGGCACGACCACCAAGACGATCTTCGACTGCACGGTGCCCTTCAAACTGAAGGAACACTTCGTTCGAGCCCAGTTTGCCGAGGTTGATCCGCGTCCCTTTGCCCCGACGCTTTTCGAGGAGAGCCGGTGATGGCAGCCCCGCGCAGACTCGTCATCGGCATCACCGGCGCTACCGGCATCGTGCTCGGCATCCGGGCCCTGGAAATGGCTCGGGCCGCCGGTATCGAGACCCATCTCGTCGTCTCCCGGGCGGGCGAGATGACCCGGGAATACGAGACGACCCTGAGCCGCGACGATCTCCGAGCACTCGCTGACCACGTTCATCCGGTCAACGACGTCGGCGCCAGCATCGCCAGCGGCTCGTTCCGCACTATGGGCATGCTCATCGCGCCCTGCTCGGTGCGCTCCCTCGCAGAGGTCGCGACCGGCGTCACAACGACGTTGCTGACCAGAGCCGCTGACGTGGCGCTAAAGGAGCGGCGGCCGCTTGTGATGATGGTGCGAGAGGCCCCGCTCCATGCCGGTCATATCCGCAACATGCTAGCGGTGACCGAGATGGGCGGCATCATCCACCCTCCGGTTCCTGCCTTCTATACCAAGCCCGAGAGCGTGGCCGACATTGTCGACCACTGCGTCGCCCGCGCTCTCGACTGCTTTGGCATCGAAGTGCCGCAGATGAAGCGCTGGGGTGAACCGGAGACCGGGACTGACGATCGTGCGCATCCTGCCCGCGTCGCCGCCTGACTAGCCGATGGAGATGACAATGCCTGCAAGACACCACACCTATCGCATCACAGTCGAGCACATCGTGAGCGCCCGGGAGAGCGAGCCGGTCCATCCGACCCCTCTGGTGTTCGACGCGCAAAACCACGACGATCTGTTTCGGATTGTCGAGCGGGCCCGCACCGCCACGGGCCTGCCCCCGGACGAGGCTGCCGCGATGGCGGTAGGCCTGAAGCTCCTCTCCGAGATCGCCCTAACCCATCGCCGGAACGACTTGTTTTCCGACCTTGCCAACGATCTTGGAACATTCATCGGTCGGCTCAAGGCGCAGCGGCAGACGGCTTGATGGAGAACGACTAATCCTGCATCACGGACGCATGGGTAGGCGGCTTCCACTGACCGTTGCACCGTACTGAGGGCGGGACAAGGATCGCCGCATCCCGTTCGTGTTCACGACGGGCTACGACGCGGAGGCGATCCCGGCGGAGTTCAAGGGCGTGGAGCGGTTAGAGAAGCTGCTTCAGCTTAGGCAGATGTCGGCGCCGTCGCGAGGGTGACGACGGCGGTGTAGCCACAAGCAGACCTTTTCAGGGTCTGCATCGGGTCGGGAACGGCTGTTCGTAGCATGTCAGCGTTGCTGGTTCCACACGCCTCCCTTATGCGCGCGGCGCCGGGCTATCCGAATGGGAAGCTTCCTGCTGGAGGCGGGCAATTAGTTGCGCGGTGGATGGTGGCGCCCGCGGCTCCCATAAGGGAGGCATCTGAAACGTGAGAAGCTGTCCCAGGGAGCACGGCCGCCTTCAAGGCGTTATGGAGCGGCCGCTTCTTGTCCGCCTCCCCAGTCGTGGCAGAAGCGCTGAGATACGTGCCCTCGCCCCACCATCCGCTATCGAACCGAGCCAAGCGTGTGTCGTTGGGCAGCTGAGGCGCCGACCTCCGTTGCCCACGAAGGCGGCTCCAGCGCGGAGGAAGTATCATGGCGAAGATCACCGTGAAGCTCGCAGGCGATGGCACCCACTCGGTCATCCAGGGCGACGATCCCATCGTCAGCGGCCTCAGCCTGGAGGAGGCCGAGAACTACTCCGTCTTCGTGCGTGCCTCGCTGCGCGTGCGGCGCACGCGCAGGCTGCCGGAGGCACTTCGCGGCATCGCGTCTCACAGTTGAGCGGCGGAGACGTGCCGGCCGCAGCAGCTTGCTCGGCGCGCGGCCAAGTTCCAGCGTCGGCAGGCCAGCGGAGGAGCTGCCTCGCGCACATGCCTGCATCGCGCGACGCGGATCGGTGATCAGTCGCCCGCTCCAGCCATTGATCCGCGGACGTGCCGCGTGGAATTGCTGCTTCTGTCCGGATCACCACTCAGGCAGCAACATCGGCGGTGTCAGCCACCTCGTAGATGTCGGCGCGCATCCGCCAGTCGACGATACCTGCGGCGCTGCAGAACAGAGCCTTCGCCTCCCAGGCGGCGCTCAGCTCCGAGCGCGATCGGATCACGACCTGCCGTTGCACAACGCGGCGGTCGTGGCCGGCGCCATCGAGGACGGCTTTAGAGAAGGTGACGAGGTAGTTGCGCATCGTTCAGCTCCGGTTTCCTCAGCTTGGCGAAGTCTGCCGAGAAGTGTCTCGACGAGCATTGCTCCAGAGCAACGGTGTGGCTGAACAAGGGCTTGGGGTTCGCGAGGGCATGACCGTGGGAGAGCAGAACCAGCTGCTCGCCTCCAGCTTCAGCCTTCCGGTCGCGGATAAAGCGTGAAAGGTGGGACGGAGAGCTCCTTCTGCATCCCGGGTCCGAGTTTAAGACACGCCTAGATTTTCTCGGGTTCCTGCGGTGTACCGAACCGCTCGCGATCCCAGGTTGAGGGGCGATAGAAAGAGCCTTCGCTGGTCCGTCATCACCAGCGATAGATCAGGCTGCCGATGACCGTCGTGGGGGCGCCACGGTAGCAGAAGCCCGCCTGGCAGGTGTAATAGTCACGGTCGAAGATGTTGTTGGCGTTCACCTGAGCGCGGAAGCCCTTGTACTTCGGGTCGATTGCTGCAAAATCGTAGGCGAGCAGCGCATCGAATAAGGTCACGGTCGGATTGCGGATCGTGTTCTCGTCGTTGGCATAGCTGTTGGCATTGAAGCGAATACCGCCGCCAAGGGTCAGACCGCTCAGGGCGGAACTCGGTGGGAACAGGTAGGTGAGGAAGCCGGTGAAGGTATCGCCCGGAAGGCCGGAGGGGACGTTGCCGTCCAGAACCTGACCTGCCAACGAGTTCTGGCTAAGAAAGCGCAGGTCGAGATGAGTGTAGGCCAGCGTCAGGTTGGTGCCGGGGGCGAAGTTGGCGATAGCTTCCATCTCGAAGCCGCGTGACTGGATTGAGCCGGTCGCGATCTGGAAGGCGAGATTATTCGGGTCCGTACGAAGCACGCTGCTCTGCACGATGTTGAAGCCGGCGATCCCCGCCTGGATATTCGTACCTGGGATCAGGTACTTGATGCCTGCCTCGATCTGATCACCCGTCGCCGGCCTGAAGGCACGCCCGGAGGCATCGGTGCCCGGCTGCGGCGCGAAGGTCGTGGCATAGCTGGCGTAGGGGACCAAGCCGGGTGCCAGGAGGTAGTTCAGGCCAACGCGCCCGGTGAAGGCTTGATCGTTCTGCTGTGTCGCGGTGCCGGTGGTGCCGACCGTGTTCTGGAACACCCAGTCGGAGCGTCCGGTCAAAGTGAGCACGAAGCGGTCGAACTTGGCCTGTTCCTGCAGGTACAAGCCCACCTGATCCTGACTCTGGGCGGTGCGGGGCCCAAGCGGAGCGGCGATGATCGGCTGCGTGCCGTAGTTGCGGGTGATGAGATTGAGATCAGGTGCCGTTCCGAAGCCGAAGCGGTAGTTGAAGTCGTAATGTGCATAATCGAGACCGGCCAGCAATGTATGCTGGACAGGACCCGTAGCGATGTGCGCCTCGATCTGATTGTCGAGGGTGAACTGGGTGAGATGCTGGCGGGAGAAGCCGGTTGATCGGCTCGCGGTCACGCCGTCGGGATTGATCCCGGTGATCGAGGTGTAGCGGTAGTCGGTGTTGACATCGTAGAAGCGGAAGTTCTGCCGGAAGAACAAATCCCCGTCGAAGCGATGTTCGAAGGCGTAGCCGATCCGGCCCTGCTGCTGCTTGAAATCGTTGAAGGCGGGATCGCTCGCGTACAGCCGGGTCGGCCGGGAGTTCTGATTGAAGAACGTCGTGCTGCCCGGAAGCTTGTTCTCCTGATACTCGCTCAAGAAGGTGAAGGTTGTGTCAGCAGACGGCTTCCAGGTGAAGGCCGGCGCGATGTAGTTGCGGTCGTCGGGGCCTCCGGGCAGGAAGGTGTCGGACTGCCGTTTGATGCCGGTGATGCGGTAGGCGAGCGTGCCATCCGTGCCTTCGACCGGGCCGCCGATGTCGAAGTTGCCCTGGTAGCGGTCGAAGTTGCCGACCTGCAGCTGCACCTCGCCAAAGGGCGTGAAGACCGGCCGCTTCGTGGTGACGTCGAGGATGCCGCCGGGCGAGCCGAGACCGTAGAGTCCGGAGGCCGGCCCGCGCAGGATCGTGGCCGCCTCGATGCCGTAGGGCTCGATGCGTGGCACCGTCAGGCCTGCCGCAATCTGGCGCAGACCGTCCCGGAAGATGCCGTCGTAGGTGAGGCTGAAGCCGCGAACATAGAAGGAGTCAAAGCGGGGATCGAAGCCGAAGACGTTGGAGGAAACGCCGGCTACGTAGCCGATGGCCTCGTTGAGGGTCTGGACGTTGCGGTCGTTGAGTTGCTCGCGCGTCAGCACCGTGACCGATTGCGGCGTCTCAAGCAGCGGCGTGTTGGTCTTGGTCGCTGTGGGGCTCACGCGGGCAGTGTAGCCGGTAACTCCGCTCGGACCGCCGCCGCCGCCGCTCGTGGCCGCACTTTCCTGGGAGACAGCAACGTTCGCGCCCACACCGCCGAGGCCGGCACCATTCCGGGTGCCTTCGACCGATATCTCGCTCAGCTCGATGGTGTCCTGCTGCGCCCAAGCGGGCGACGATGCGGGCGCGGATAGCGCCGTCGTGGCGAGGAGAAGACCGGCAAGTCGGCGGCGGGACAGGATCATGGGACTCGTAGGGGCTATAAGCTTGGCTTTGGAGGGCTTTGCAGGCTATTTGCAGGGAAGGCAAGCCAATCCGCCCGAAAATCCTCAGTTTTGAATTGATATAATCTGATGTGTAAATTCGATCCGACTGATTTCACGGGGAATACCTCGAAGTCACGAGAAGCGATAGCGACGCTCCACGAACCATCTCAACTGTCACGAGCGTGTCAGCAACGTTCCAAATCGATAAGAAAGCTCTGCTCCGTCCTTCATCGTCGCATGACGCGCCTCGTCGTGCTCATCCCCGCCGGAGGCGCCGCGCAGTGATGCTCCTCTCACGACGTGCCGTCCTGGGGGTCTCTGGCGCGATGAGCCTCCTGCTCGGCGCCTCCGCCCGGGCCTGTGCGGACGGTCCCGCGACGCTCCCCGGCGCGGTCCGCTTCGATCTCGGGGGCGGCGAGGATCGTGCGCCCCGACGCATCACGCTCTACGTTCCGCCCGGTGACGCCCCTGCTGCTGGATGGCCCGTGCTCATCCTGCTTGACGGCAACGCGGTGATCGGGACAGCCATCGACATCGAGCGTGTGCAGGCCACCTATCCCGGTGGTAGCGGCATCGGCTCACGCTTCGCCATCGTCGCGATCGGGTCTTCGACAGAGGACGCTTATGACGCCGTTGGCCGCTCGTGGGACTACACCCCGCCGCCGGGCCGGACTTACCCAGCTTATAAGCCGGGCGGTCCGCCGCTGCGGACCGGTGGGGCCGCGGCCTTTCTCAATTTCGTGACGAAGGAGCTTGGACCCGAGATCGAGCGGCGCTGCCCCGTCGACCGGTCCCGGCAGGCTCTGTTCGGGCATTCCTTCGGCGGCTTGTTCGTCCTCTACGCGCTCGCTCACGCGTCGGAGGCGTTCTCCCATTGGATCGCCGTCAGCCCGAGTATTTATTGGGAGGACGCGGCCCTGCTGAGCAGCATTGACGCTTTCGAAGCGAGGCCGCCCACTTGCGCCCGCGTGCTGCTGATGGCCGGGGCCTACGAAGCGGAGCTTGCACCGTTCCAGAAGGCTCTGCCCGATCGCGAGCAGCGCCTCGCCCGTCTGCGGGAAGCCGGCACGGCCGAACGGGCACGCGCCATGGCGGAGCGGCTCGGCCGGCATCCTGGCGTGACGACCAGGTTCTGGCTGATCCCTGGTCGGACCCACATGAGCGTGTTGCCGGAAGCGCTCAACGAGGCGGTGGCGTTCGCCTTCCCGTTGAGCTCTGAGAGCTGTCAAACCAGCAATCCGAAGTAATTCGGCAACGTGAGGCGTGAGGCGGGTATGCCGCCGGCGCCTCCGTAGAGAGTCGACGAGGTGAAGGGTATGCTGCGCGACCTCATCTGCAATTTCGGTAGTCCGAAGCCGATCCACCACGGCCCTCATAAGATTGCGACCGTCGCAGCCTTCCCCGCTGGTGATAGCATCAATGCCCGGCCGATATGCAGCATCACCACTACATTCTACAGACCTGCCCCGACTTCGTCCCCAGACTGAACCGGCAAACCCTACCGCGGTGGTCGCCTGAGTTGCGGCCAAGGCCCTGAACGTCCGAGCCGAGTCAATTACGGCTGTTCGTGCCGTGTCAGTCTCGCCGGTTCCATACGCCTCCCTTATGCGCTTGGCCCCCAGTTTTGATTTCCAGTCACTTAAATCTGTCGGGATTGCGTGTTAGGAAAACAGTCGGGCACTCTCGAGGGTTCGGCATGCGTTGCTTGAACCAGGGGAGCAACAAGGGGCCCTGCGGGGCACGCATCAGGCTGCGAGGGAGGCGGGCAGCCGCAGAGTAGCCGCCACGCCACTGGTCGGCGCTGTGCTTAGCAGTCGTTCGGCCGCTGCGCCGATGCTAGGTCCTGGCTCGACATCTTCGAGGTATCCCCCGGCATCGCCGTCTTGCTGCTCCCCGTCTGCGTCCCGCCCACCGAAGCCGTCGTCTCCCCGGTCGTGCCCGGAGTCACCTTGCTGGCCGGCGGCGGCGGGTTGGCGTTGGACGTCGTGCGGTGCGGATCCCTAGAGCCGGTGTCGCACGGACCTGCGGTCGCAGCTCCCACCGTGAGCAGCAGGGCGGCGCTCGCGCCGGCCAGTACCACGCTCATCCTCATGAGTTCCTCCTAATCTTGTTGTCTGGATCAACCGAGGCTCAGGATGCACCGTTCCTTGGCGCAACTCGGCAATAGGAGAGGCTGCGCGCATTCGGCAACGGCAGCCGCCCCTCTCACACCCCTCTCACGGGATGCGCCGCTCCAAGTGTGCCAGCGCCTTGGCCACCTGAGCATCGCCAGTGGCCTCCGTCGTCGAGACCGCCAGAGCACGTAGCCGCGCCTTGAGTGCTGCTCGGTCGAGGCCACCTGCCTCCAGCTGCTTGATCAGCGCGAAGAATGCCAGCTCGAGGGCGTCGAGGCGGGCAGAGGCATCGTCCGGCGACATCGTTTCCTCCCTGGTCGGGCACGCTCGGGTTGGCGGAGCCGCGGCTCTCGTCAGTTCGTCAACGTCTCTCGACATTCTCGGATCAGCACCCGCGCCTCGCTCCGGAAGGAGGTCACCCCGGCTCCGAGAGCCGCCGCGCGACGGCCTCGGTCTCGGCCCGGCCTGACGAAGGTACAAGCCCAACCGCAGCCCCTGCGTTGCACAATCGTCACATGCGCAGGATCACTGCCAAGCAGCCTTGCTCCCCAAACGATGGCGGTCTAGGCATCAAAAAACAGCGCAATATCAACACTTTATTACAATTCCAAACTGACGCCTCCGGCTTGTCAGTGCTTGCGTGCATGCGGGGTGTAAGATGACAATCGGCAAGTCTCAGGGTGTAGGCCCCCGGCGAAGCGCCACCTTGCGCGTCGCGCTCACAGGCGTGTCGCTCCTTAGCCTTGCTGTGGCCGCCACTGCTCAGGAGGCGACATCGCCCCGGCGTGGAACGTCCAATCCGCCGGCCGAAGCCACTATCCAGCTCGAGCAGATCAGCGTCTCTGGGCAAGGAAACAGTGGTGTCTCGCCCGTTCCAGCTGGCACACCTGTTCGTGCCGTTGAGAGCCCGACCGGGCCGGTGAACGGCTTCGTGGCGACGCGATCGGCCACCGCAACGAAGACCAACACCCCGCTGATTGAGACACCGCAATCGATCACCGTGGTCGGCCGCGAGCAGATCGATGTTCAAAAAGCCCAGACTCTGACCCAGGCCACGCAATATGCGGCCGGCCTCTACTCGGGCACTTTCGGCGCGGACTCCCGCCTCGATTACTTCACCCTGCGCGGCTTCGTGGCGAGCGATTACGGTCTCTACCGCGACGGCCTGCAGCTCCTGAACTACGGCTTCGCCTACTTCCGCACCGACACCTTCGGTCTGGAGCGCATCGAAGTGCTGCGCGGTCCCGCTGCGGTGCTCTTCGGCGCCGGCACCCCTGGCGGCCTGATCAACCAGGTCACCAAGCGGCCTACGCTTGAGCCGTTGCGCTACATCGAGTTCGGCGGCGGCGCCTTCGGGCAGGGCGGGTTCGGCTACGCCGCGTTCGACCTCGGCGGCCCAGCGGATCCTGACGGGCACTGGTTCTATCGCTTGACCGGCAGCGGGCGCGTTGGCGGCAACCAGGTCGAGGGCGCTCCGGAGGATCGCGGCTATATCGCACCAGCCTTCACCTACAAGCCGGACGGGGCGACGAAGCTCACCGTCTTGTCGAGCTTCCAGTACGACAACGCCGCGGTGACGGCGAACTTCTTGCCCTATTCGGGAACGGTGCGGCCGAACCTGTCAGGCCTGCGCATCCCGCGCTCGCTGAATGTCGGCGACGTCGGCCTCAATACCTTCCGGCGCGAGCAGGCCTATATCGGCTACGAGTTCGAGCACGCCTTCAACGAGACCTGGACCTTCCGGCAGAACCTTCGCTACTCCTACGTCGAGAGCTTCCAGAACTCCTATATCGGACAGCTCGGCTATAGTGACGCTGCCGAGACGCGGCTGGCCCGCTACCAGTTCCGGGACAGCGCACGGGCGAGCCTGTTCCAAGTCGACAACCAAGCCGAGGCACGCTTCTTCGATGGCTTCTTCCGCCACGACCTGCTGCTCGGTCTCGACTATAAGAACTACAACCTGCACGACAACCAGGCTTCGACCTTCCCGGGCCCGGATCTCAGCATCCTGTTCCCGGTCTATGGTCAGCGTGTCGCCGCGCCGACGCCCTACCTCATCAACGCGAACAGCTTCGAGCAGCTCGGCCTATACGCCCAGGATCAGATCAAGCTCACCGACCAGCTGAGCCTGGTGCTCGGCCTGCGCCAAGACTTCGCCGACAACCGCATCGGTAACCGGCTCACGCCGTCGGCTAGCGGCGGCCGCAGCGACAACGCGCTGACCTACCGGACGGCGCTGATCTACAACTTCGACTTCGGGCTCGCGCCCTATGTCAGCTACTCGACCTCGTTCCAGCCGCAGATCGGCACTGCCTTCAGCGGTGCGGGCTTCCGGCCCGAGACCGGCGACCAGATCGAAGGCGGCGTGAAGTTCGAGCCGCCAGGCCAGGGCTACTTCCTGACGCTCGCCGGCTTCGAGATCAACCGCCAGGGCGTGCTGGTGCCGGATCCGATCAACCCCTTCTTCAACCTCCAATCCGGCGCGCAGCGCTCCACCGGCTTCGAGGCGCAGCTCAACGTCACTCTCGCAGAGGGGCTCAACGCGGTTGCGGCCTTCACGACCTACGATCTCGTCACCACGAAGGACGCGGATCCGGCTCGGGTTGGGCGCACGCCGGTCAACATTCCCGAGACCTTCGCCTCGGCCTTCTTCGACTACACGATCCCTGTCGGCGAGTGGCGCGGCTTCGGGTTCGGCGGCGGCGTGCGGTACGTCGGACGTTCTTTCGCGGACGTGCCCAATACGCTGAAGGTTTCTGACTACGTGCTGTTCGACGCGCAGGTGCACTACAACTTCGATAACTGGCGCATCGCGTTGAACGCCACGAACCTCGCCGACCGGCGCTTCGTGTCGTCCTGCCAGTCGGCCGTGTCCTGCTTCTACGGCGATGCTCGCCGGGTCGTCGCGAGCGTCAGCTATAAGTGGTAGAGCACTAGCTATCTATCGCTTGCACCCCTCTGGATCAGAGTGGCGATTTTTCGTCACTCTGATCGCTGATTAACTTTGAAAATGTCACAGATTTTAACACGTCTGCAAAATTCCATTCTTTCAAAGCTGCGTTACAATCGGGTAATATTGACTGGACTTGAGAGCGATGAGGAGCGCCTGGCCATATTACAGCTCTACATGTTAGGCTATGTTAATCAATCAACAAATCAGCACACAAATGAAATGGAGTGGCAAATTACACAGCGCGGGCGTGCTGTTCTTGATAATTAATGTTTATACTATCTACCAACAACACCATCATTGTATTAGAGCCCCGTGAACGTAAGTCGTTGTTGATGCACAATAAATCAATCCACTAAGATGGAGGAATGACGTCAAAACAACACTAACATCATATCCGAAGCCTGGAACCCATCCCGAAGCTATTTGAAGATTGATACCTACAGCGACACCAGCCCTGATCGCACCACTATCGTTCGAAGTTACCTCGCTCCTTTATTTGCTGTATCTGGTTGGTGCGTTCCGCAAGCCATCGTTGACGATCTGGACGCCAAGCCCGATCAATGCGTTGTCCCCGCTGCGCGGGACGCCTCTGCGAAAGGACGAGAGGATCAAGCGCGGCTGCTTCATCTACCCATCCCGCTTGGGACAAGGCCTTCAACATTTGGGTCCAAAATGTCCGATGGCGCCAACGTCGAAACCGCTGGTAGACCGTACTAGGAGCGCCATAGGCTTTTGGACAATCTGGCCAGCGGCAGCCGCTCAAAGACACGTAGATGATGCCTGATAAGGCGCGGCGATCATCGGTTCGGTTTGAGCTCGCACCAGGCAAGAAAGGAGCGATCACCTCCCACTGCGCATCGCTCAGCCAAAACATTCCTACGTCGTGTTGCATATCAGCTTTTATCTATTTTAGTGAATTTGGTTATGCGCCGGATCATAGAGGGAGCACGCCTCGGAAATCAATGCTAGTGCATAGACACCGGCATTCGCACCAGGCACTCGCATTCTAACAGTCTGTGACAGCTGCAGAAATTCCGGCGTGAGGTGCACCTTTTGAAGGCGTCAGTGCACTAGGCAGTAGCCAGTGTGTGCTGGACGCCTGCCATTGCGCCCCTCCCCAACTTGCCATTGATCGGGCCTTGTTCTCACTCGATAGAAGGTACGCTCGTCGCTGCCTTAAGCGTTCACTTTCCTGTTAAAGGACCCGCTCTCGCTGGAGCGTCGGCGCTCCGATAGCTAACCGGTTCGCGCGTCAAGGCTGCTACGGCAGTCGCGCTTCCCAGCATGCTGAACGCCCGGGCGCACCACCTTCGAGAGCGAACCTTCCCGGAAGCGCATGCAGGTAGCCATAACGGTCAGGCTGAAAGTTTGGAGCAGGCATGTCGGATACCACGCCGCACACCTTCGAGGCCACCGAGTGGCTTGAGATCGCCCAGGAGGTCTCGCGCAACCATGGCTTCGGTCCGCTCGCCCAAGCCGCGCCCGAGCACTGGCAGAAGGTGCTCGCCTGTGTGAGGGACAGGATGCGGCTCAAAGGCGTCACGCCGCCATTCGGTTGGTGCAAGGAGATTGCGGAGCAGGCCGGCCGTGGACAGGAGTAGCGTCCTCGCCCTGCCAGCGGTCGCGGAACCGAGTCGCCAACTTGGCGAGACGGTGAGCGGGCTCGCGGGCCTACCCGCAGAGGCCGCCACCCTCGTTGAGGCTTACCAGCGTGCCAGCAAAGCCGATGCGACCGTGCGGGCCTACCGGAGCGATGCTGAGGTATTCGAGGCCTGGTGCACCCGCTACAACTTCCGATCGCTGCCGGCGAGCCCTGAGGCCGTGGCTGGCTTCCTGGTGGCAGAGGCGGAGGCGGGGCGGGCTGCCTCGACGATCGGCCGGCGGTTCGCTGCCATCAAGTACGCGCACAAGCTCGTCCGGCTGCCGGATCCGACGGAGGACGAGGCGGTGCGGGCCACGCTGAAGGGTATCCGGCGCAAGGTCGGGACCGCTCCGGACCAGAAGGCCGCGGCGACGACCGACATCGTGATGGCGATGCTGATGCGGACCCCTGACACGCTCACGGGCAAGCGGGATCGTGCCTTGCTGGCGCTCGGGTTCGCCGGGGCCTTCCGCCGATCGGAGCTCGTTGCTCTCGATGTAGCGGACCTGCGCGAAGACCCGGAAGGCCTGCGGGTGTTGGTGCGTCGGTCCAAGGTCGACCAGGAAGGCGCCGGGTTCGAGAAAGCCACTCCGCACGGTCGGTTCATCCGGCCGGTTGCCTTGCTTCGAGACTGGCTCGATGCAGCGTGGATTGCCGAAGGGCCGGTGTTCCGGCCTGTGTCCAGATCCGGACGGGAGCGAGCAGTCGCCAACTTGGCAACTCCTCCTCGTCTCACCACTCAAGCCGTCTCCGACATCGTGAAAAAGTACGCTGCCGCGGCGGGGCTCGATGCCTCGACGTTCGGGGCACACTCGCTGCGGGCCGGCTACATCACGACCGCGGCCGAGCGCGGCGCGGATCTCGCCCGCATCATGAATCAGTCCGGGCACCGGGATACCCGGACGGTCGTCGGCTACATCCGGCGCGCGAACGCCTTCAAGGGGCACTCGGGGAGTGGGTTTCTGTAGCCACGCCAGAGCGCTCGCGGTCATCGGCGTCGATGAGTTTCAGCACGAAGCGGGCGCAAATCGTTGCGAAAGCACCCGCGATAAGTGTGTGAGGGAGCACCATGATCAGGCTTCCATTGAACAATACAATGCCAGCTGTCATAGCCGCTGCGAACCCTGCTGCTGAGATAAAAAACATACAGAACTCCGCCACAGAACGCAGTGATATTCCGTGATGTGGTAAAATTGCCTTTAGATCCCTGGATGTATAGCAATGGCTATTCAGCAAGCGAGCCGATCGTTCAAGTTTTGACGGTATGTACTGGCTGTGCCTTTGCGGGTGCGCTTGGCTTCATAGAGCGCTGCATCCGCGCTGCGAAGGATCTCTGCTCGGATTCGTCCCGCGACACCGGACCAAGCGATACCGATCGTCCCAGTGACGCTCGCGATCTGCCCGGGTCCATCTGCAACGATGTGGAGGCTACGAAGCAGCCGCTGCACCAAAGACTCAAGGGCTACTCGATCTATCGCCGGCGGCACCAGCATGGCGAACTCGTCTCCTCCCAGACGGGCCGGGAAGCACGCTTTCAGGTAGTCGGCACGCAGCCTGTCCGCCACGCGCCGCAATATCTCGCCGGTGGCCCTTGGCGGTCACGAGATCAGCATCCAGCTCGAAGGGTTCACCCGTGTCGAGCGTCCGCCTCACTGCGGCCAGGAAGGCGGTTCGGTCCGGCTCCGGGAAGTAGCTCATGAGGTCGCTGTTCGGCACACCTCCGCTGGCGGGCAGCTCGTGGATTGCGAAGACACCGTCCGACCAACTCGCGGAGCGCTGGTCGAGGTCGTAGCGCCACGACCCCATATCGGCCATGCGCTCGGCCCGCTTGAACTGCCGCCGTTCCCGCTCAAGGTGCTCGACCATCAAGCGGCGCTCCTCGGCGGCTTCCGCGGCGCGAAGCGCGACCATCCGCGCCTCGAAGAGTGCTTCAGCCACGCAGGCCAAATCCGAGAGGACTTCCAGGTCAGCGGCGCAAGGCTCGCGAGGCTGGTCATCCAGTACGCAGAGCGTACCGATGGTCACTGCACCACCGTCGGCCTGGGTGACGGCCTCTGAAGTCGGCCTTAGCGCGTTGCTTGAGCTTGGCGGCGATGGCGGACAGGATCATGGGCCGGCTCCGGGGCGGAGGCGGCAGGCTGGGCAGGGATGGTTAACGACCCGTAAGCGGGGATCCGCTCGCGTTTGCGACAGGCCCGTTTAAGTGCCTGAAAAACCGTCGTTTTCTGGACATAGAACTTGCAAGGGGTTCTTGCTCTCGGATCAAGCACTGCGTTCGAGCGAGGTCACGATGTGCTCTGCGAGCTTGCCGGCTGCCACTGGTAGCGCCACAGCCGCCATCAGCGCGATCTCGGTTGCCGACAGATCCGGCATGGCTGGTCCCTCAAGTACCGAGAAGTCGGCCGGCACCATGCCCTTGGGCAAGACCGTAACGCCAAGGCCTGCACGTACGGCGGCCTGTGCGCCCGCCAGCGACGTCGAGGTGTAGGCCACACGCCAGCGCCGCCCGAGCTGGTCGAGAGCCCGCATCGCCCGCTTACGGTAGACGCAAGGGTGCGGTGAGACGACGAGCGGCAAGTCGTGCTCGGGGTTGGCGAACAAATGCTTGCGGTGCGCGGCGCAGGCCCAGACCAGGGCCTCGTGCCAAACGCGCACCCCCTCACTGGGACCGAGCGGCTCGCGTTTGATCAAGACGAGATCGAACTCGCCTGCGCCGAACCGCTCGATGAGATTGAGTGTCAGATCGGTCGTCACCTCAAGTGCGACGTTCGGGTGCGCAGCGGAAAAGGCGGCCAGGACGCCGGACAGATGCGTGGTAGCGAAATCTTCCGGTGTGCCGAGCCGCACGAGACCGGACACGGTCGGTTCGACAAGCTTGGCAACGAGTTCGTCCGAAAGCGCCAGGATCCGTCGGCCGTGCGTCGCCAGTATCTCCCCCTCGCTGGTTAGCCTGAACGAGCGCGGAGAGCGCTCAATCAGGCGGCAGCCCAGGGTGTCCTCAAGCCGCTTCATCTGCAGGCTGACCGTCGGCTGGCTGAGCCGCAGCCGCTCGCCCGCCCGCGTCAGACCTCCCGCATCCACGACGGCGAGAAAAGTGCGGACCAGATCGAGGTTCAGACATGGCAGCATGGCCTATCATTGCCAAACGCAATGACAGGCCACAAGGCATCGCTGTATCGCTTATATCTGCTCCTGTGCACAGATGCGGGCTCCGTCACCAGGATGCGCTGCTATGACCGCCTTCGCCCTTTTGGAGGCAAACCTCCTATCGCCCCCCGTCCTCTGCTTCGCGCTCGGCGCCTTGGCCGTCGCGGCTCGTTCAGACCTACGCGTGCCCGAACCGGTTTTCGCAGCCCTGTCGATGTACCTGATGCTCTCGATTGGGCTACGTGGTGGGGCGGAGCTCAGTCACGTCTCACCTAACACCGTGGCGGGACCGATCGCCGGGGCGCTCCTCATCTGCTGCGCCATTCCGCTGTGGTGCTACGCGGGCCTGCGGCGGTTGGGCGGCCTCTCGGTACCAGATGCGGCAGCGCTGGCTGCGCATTATGGATCGGTTTCGGCTGTGACGTTCGCTGCCGTGACGGCCATGCTGGATCGCCAAGCCGTGCCCTACGAGGGCTACGCAGCCACGCTGTTGGCGGTCATGGAAGTGCCCGCGATCATCGTCGCAATCGGCCTCGCACGGGTGGCCCAGACGGTGTCGCCCGGGCGGATCGTTGCGATGAGCGGAGGCGCCACTCTCCTCGGTGGGACCGGACCGGTCATGCGCGGCGGCGGGCAGGCGTTGCTGACCGAGGTTCTGTCCTCGAAGAGTGTGCTGATCCTGATCGGTGGCCTCGCCATCGGCGCGCTTGCCGGGCCTGCCAGTCTCATGAAGGTGAACCCATTCTTCGTCGACCTGTTTCCCGGTGCGCTGTGCGTGTTCCTGCTGGCGCTCGGGCATATGGCCGCGAGTCGGGCGGGTGAGTTCCGCAAGGCCAGCGCGTTCCTCGTCGGCTTCGCTCTGCTGATGCCGCTCCTGCACGCGACGCTCGGTCTTGGGATTGCCTATGCAGTCGGCCTGTCCATGGGTGGTGCGATCATCCTGGCAACGCTGGCGGCGAGCGCCTCCTACATCGCGGCACCCGCTGCGGTGCAACTCGCGCTGCCGGAGGCCAATCCGAGCCTATACCTGACCTGCTCGCTGGCGATCACCTTCCCGTTCAACATCGCGCTCGGCCTGCCGCTCTACCAGGCCATGGCTGAGGCCCTCTACGGCTAGACAGTACGGGTCTCGCGCACGCACTTCCGCTGGCGCTGGGGCCCGTGTGGATGGTCGATGCCTCATGGCGAGTTCCGTCTCTGCCCCCTCGAGGTCCACTCCGAGAATTTCGTGGAGATGTCGGAGGGGTCAGGCCACTTCGGATTTCTGGCTCTCGCTCGCGACCTCCTCAAGCAGCCAATCCCGGAAGGCCGCGATCGACGGATCGTCCACGTCCTGTGGGCGGCACACCACGTAATAGGCCAGCTCGCAGTCGAGCGCCGGCCCGAACGGACAGACGAGGCGCTGCTCCGCCAGATCCTGCTCGACCAGCATGGTTCGACCGAGGGCCACGCCGTTGCCGGCTATCGCCATGCGGAACGCCACCGCGGAGTCGTTGATGTGCACACCACGTTCGCTCTCCGCCGCGTCCAAACCGGCCCTTGCGTACCAGTCCCGCCAAGTCGGGAACCTCGGCTCCGACGCCATGGACGTGTCGTGAATGAGTGGGTGGTGTCGCAGGTCCGCCGGTGAGCTGAGCGGATGCTGCCCGGCGAGCAGGGACGGGCTGCAGACCGGGAAGAAGGCGTCGCGGGTCAGCAGTCTCGCCGCCAGACCCGGCCAGCTGCCGGCGCCGTATCGGATACCGACGTCGACGGGCTGGGCCGCGAAGTCCACCAGGCTGGTGCTCGTGTCGATCCGCAGCTCGCAGCCCGGGTGCTCGCGGCCGAAGGCCTCAAGGCGGGGCAACAGCCACTTGTCCGCGAAGGCGATCGGCACCGTCACGGCGAGCATCTGCCGCTTCCGCGCCGCTCGCAGGCGGTCCATGGCCGCCGACAGGTGCTGGAACCCCGCCCGCAGGTCAGGCAGCGCGGCCCTGGCCGCCTCGGTTAGGACCAGCCGGGCAGGTCCGGACTGTGAGCGGTGGAACAGCTCGACGCCAAGCACCTCTTCGAGGCGCCGGACGAGCTGCCCCACCGCCGCCGGTGTGACGTTCAGCTCCTCGGCGGCCAGGGCGAAGCTGAGGTGGCGCGCGGCCGCCTCGACGGCGCGCAGGGCGTTGAGATGCTCGGGGGCACGCATGCCGCTAAACATAATCTACTTCGGCCGCTTAGATCATCTCGTTTGTCGCGACCGCCCGCGGCCGCCATTCTCCCCCTCACGGAACGCGCGCTCCGGCTTCGCCACCCCAGAAGTCAGGAGAATTCCCATGAAGCTCGACGGCAAAATCGCCCTCATCACCGGCGGCACTTCCGGTATCGGCCTGGCCACCGCGACCCTGTTCCACAATAAGGGGGCGCAGGTCGTCGTGGTCGGCAACGACCCGGACCGACTCGGCGCGGCAGCCGCCACAATCGGTGAGAACGTTCTCGCGCTCAGGGCCGACCTGCGGCGAGCGGTGGACATCGACCGAGTGATCGAGACGGTGCGCGAGCGCTTCGGCCGGCTCGACATCGTGTTCGCCAATGCCGGCCTGGGCCTGGCGGCACCGCTCGAGGCGATCACAGAGGATCAGATCGACCAGCAGTTCGCGGTCAACTTCAAGGGCCTGTTCCTCACCGTCCAGAAGGCGGTGCCGCTGATGGGCAGGGGGGCCAGCATCGTCCTGACCACGTCCTTCCTCAACGCAGTCGGCACGCCGGGCCTGTCGATCCTCTCCGCCACCAAGGCGGCGGTGCGCTCGCTCGCCCGCTCGCTCGGTGCCGAGCTGGCGCCGCGCGGGATCCGGGTCAACGCCGTGAGCCCCGGCCCGATCAGCACGCCGTTCGCCGGCAAGCTGGGCCTGAGCCAGGCGGAGCTGAAGACCATGGCGGAGGGCGTTGAGGCCCAGGTGCCGTTGCAACGCTTCGGCGAGGCGGAGGAGGTCGCTCGCGCCACGCTGTTCCTGGCAGGCTCCGACAGCTCCTACGTCACCGGCACCGAGCTCGTCGTCGACGGCGGGCTGTCACAGATCTAGGCCGCTCCGCGACGTCCCATTCGGGAAGTGGCCGAGCATCGCCAGCAGCAGAATGAGTTAGTGCTCCGAACAAGCAGGTTCGGCGCAAGCGATCGCTGCAAACATCGACAGGAGATTGAATGATGTCCAAGCTCACCAGGATGACGGCCACGGTCGCGGCTGGTGCTCTGCTCGCCACGGGCGCCCTCGCCCAGAGCGCGAGCGAGATCCGCGGCGCCTCCCCGTATGCCACCCTCGAGAATGAGCCCCCGCCGCGGCTGATCGTGGATCAGCC
>JAEWKL010000564.1 GCA_023386115.1 Pseudomonadota bacterium | reverse complement strand
CCCCCCGCGGCCGGGGGCCGGTCGGCCCCGGGGCGGCGAAGCCCGGACCAGCGCGGTGGTGATCAGGGAGGGCGCGCGGGCATCGGCGTCGAAGCCGCTGTGACGGCGCGTCCGGAGGATCCGCTCCCGATGGGCGCCGACACCGAGGATGACGCGCGGACCGCCGCGGCGGATCCGCTCCCGATCCGGGCCAAGATCCTGATCGTCGACGATGACCGGCGCAACCTGCTTGCCGCGTCGGAGATCCTCACCGACCCGGCGATCGACCTCGTCCTGGCGGAGTCTCCCGAGGAGGCCCTGCGCCGGACCTTGCGGGAGGAATTCGCCCTGATCCTGCTCGACGTGCAGATGCCGCGCATGGACGGGTACGAGGTCGCCGCCCTGATCCGCAGCCGCCCGCGCACCTCCCGGGTTCCGATCCTGTTCCTCACCGCGCACAACAAGGAGGATATGCATATCTTCCGCGGTTATTCCGCCGGCGCGGTGGATTACGTCTTCAAGCCGATCCAGCCCCTCGTGCTGAAATCGAAGGTCGACGTCTTCGTCGACCTCTATCGCAAGACCGAGGAGATCAAGCGCAAGGCGGCGGCCGAGAAGCAGCTTCTGCTCGAGAACCTGCGCGTGCGCGGCGAGAAGCTGGAAGCCGAGCAGGCCCTGCGCCGGCGCGAGGAGCATCAGGCGGCCGTTTTGCGGGGGCTCCCGATCGCGCTCTACACCTCACCGGTCGCGTGCGACGACCGGCGGCTGCACTTCACCAACGACAGCATCGAGCGCATCACCGGCTTCTCGCGTGGCGCCTTCGCGACCTCCGGGCTGTGGGAATCCCGCCTCGATCCCGACGACAGCGAGCGCGTTCTGGAGAGCCTGCGGAACCTGACGGAAGTGGGCGCGGTCGCCCTCGAATATCGCTGGCGCAACGCCGACGGCACGGAGCGGCACATCCTCGACCAGATCGTGGTGAACCGGGCCGAGGACGGCAGGGCCGCCGAACTCTTCGGGATGTGGTTCGACGTGACCGAGCGCAAGGAGCTCGAGCTCAGCCTGCAGCACGCCTCGAAGCTGGAGGCGGTCGGCCGCCTGACGGGCGGCATCGCGCACGACTTCAACAACATGCTGAGCATCGTGATCGGCAATCTCGACCTCGCGCGGGGAGCGCTGCAGGACAACGAGAAGGCCCTGCGCCGGGTCGAGAGCGCCATCGAGGGGGCGCATCGCTGCGCCGAGCTGACCGGCCGTCTGCTCGCCTTCTCCCGGCGCTCTCCCCTTCAACCCCGGGCCTTGGACTTCGCCAGCTTCATTCCCGGACTGGTCAAGCTCCTCGCGCGCACGCTCGGCGAGCGGATCACGATCGCGGCCGAGCTCGGCGGCGAACTCCCGGAGATCTGCGTCGACCACGCGCAGTTCGAGGCGGCCCTCATCAACCTCGCGGTCAATGCCCGCGACGCGATGCCGGACGGTGGGACGCTCGGCCTGCGCATCCAGGGACGCGACGGTCCCGCCCAGGACGACGCCGAGGGCACGCGCTGCGTGGACATCGTCGTCACCGACACCGGAACCGGGATGTCGCCGGCCGTCCTCGCCCGGGTGTTCGAGCCGTTCTTCACCACGAAGGAGGCCGGCAAGGGCACCGGTCTCGGCCTCAGCATGGTCTACGGCTTCGTCCAGCAGAGCGGCGGGACCATCACGGTCGACAGCAGCCCGGGCCAGGGAACCCGTTTCGCCATCACGCTGCCCGCGCGTGAGAGACGAAGCGTCCCGGCAGAGGCCGCCGGCCAACGCCCCCCCTTCGACGCGGCGGATGCCGTGAACGGTGCGGGCAAGGTCGTCCTCGTCGTGGAGGACGACGCCGATGTCCGCTCCACCATCACCTCGACGCTCGAGGCGCTCGCGTTCACGGTTCTCAGCGCGCATGACGGCAGCGAGGCGCTCCGCATCCTCGAAAGCGAGCCGCAGATCGCCCTCGTCTTCAGCGACGTGAACATGCCGGGCACCATGACCGGCATCGATCTCGGCCACGTCATCCGCCGGCAATGGCCGCAGATCCCGGTCTTGCTGACCTCCGGCTATCTGCAAGAACATCAAGACGCGAGCGGCTTCGATTTACTGTTCAAGCCCTATCGTGCAGATGAATTGATCGAGATCCTGAAAATATCGCTGCACAGTGACCACGCGACGTGAGCGGGCCCGACTGACGACCCCGCGCCCCTGGCGAAGCGTTGAACGCTGCGCGAGGCGCGGGGCGGCCGGTTCGTGTCCTCCTCCGCGCTCCGGCGCGCTAGGCCGCGCGCAGTGTGCCGAGGAAGTGGCTGACTTCGTGCGAGAGATGCTCGGACTGGCTGGAGAGATCGGACGCGGAAGCCAGCACCTTCGCGGCGGCAACGCCCGTGGTCGCCACGGCACCGGCAACTCCGGTCACGTTCGCCGTGACCTCGCCCGCGCCCTGCGCCGCCTGCGCCACGTTGCGCACGATCTCGCCCGTTGCCGCCCCCTGCTCTTCCACGGCGGTGGCAAGGCTGGTCGCGACCACGGCGATCTCACGGATTCGCGCCGCGATGCCGCCGATCGCGTCCACCGCCTTCCCTGTCGAGCCCTGGATGCGGCCGATCTGCCCGGTGATCTGCTCGGTCGCCCGCGCGGTCTGATTGGCGAGATCCTTCACCTCGGCCGCGACGACCGCGAAGCCCCGCCCCGCCTCGCCCGCCCGCGCCGCCTCGATCGTCGCGTTGAGCGCGAGCAGGTTCGTCTGTCCCGCGATGGTGGAGATCAGCCCGACGACGTCGCCGATCCGGGCGACCGCGTCCGAGAGTTCCTGGACGAGAGCCCCCGTCTGGTCCGCATCGGCCACGGCCGTCTGCGCCAGCGAGGCGGATCCCGCAACCTGCCGGGCGATCTCCTGGACCGACGCGCCGAGTTCCTCGGCCGCCGCCGCGACGGTGTTGACGTTCAACGCCGCTTCCCGGGCGGCCGCCGCCGCGTCGGTCGACAGGCCCGTCGTCTGGTCCGCCGTGGCGGTCATCGTCCGGGCGGTGACTTGCAGCTCGGTGGCGGCAGCGGACACCGTGCCGACGATCCCGCCGACGGCAGCCTCGAAGCGCTTGGCGATCTCCTCCATCGCGCGGCGGCGCTGGGCCTCGTTGTCCTGGCGAGAAGCGGCATCGCGGGCATGCTCCTCCAGGGCCCGTGAGCGCAAGCCGTCCCGGAGGGCGACCACGGCCGACGCGATCCGGCCGATCTCGTCCTGACGCGCGGTGCCGACGACCGCAGCGTCGAGGTCACCGCTCGCGAGCCGCTGCATGGACTGCGTGAGCCCACCGAGCGGCTTGGCGACGCTGCGCCCGATCCACACGGCCAGGAACACGAAGAGCGCCGCGGCGGGGGCCAGCTTCACGCCGAGATCCCGGACCTGCACCAGCAAGGCGGCATCGACGTCATGCACGTGCAAGCCCGACCCGACCAGGATCTGCCACTCCGGGATGGCGATGGCATAAGTGACCTTCAGCGTTTCCGCGGCTTCACCTGGCTTGATCCAGTAGAATTCCGTGTAGCCCGCCCCCCGGCCCTTGGCGACATCCACGATCTCTCGCATCATGAACTTGCCGGTCTTGTCCTTGAGATCCAGCGCGCTCTTACCCTCCAGATCTTTCCGGATGGGATGCATGACGGTATTGCCGTTGAAATCGTAGATGTAGAAGTAATTTCCGCCATCGAACCGCGCGCCCCGGATCGCGTTCGCCGCACGCTGACGCGCATCAGCGTCGGTCAGTTCACCGACCTTTGCCCGGGTGACGTAGCTTTGAACGATCGTTGCGGCCGCCTCGACACTATGACGAATTTCCTGACGCTTCTGGTCCAGCATGGCGCTCCGGATCTGAACAAGAGCCAGACTGATCGAACCGATAGCCAGCGCAAGCCCGAGAATGGCGAGTGCCGTGAAGCGATGTGTGATGCGGACACGTAACAGCATCATCGAACCCAATGTTAGCCTGCGATCGAGCCTAAATAATGTTTACTTATCGATTATTAATGGGATATACTTGCGCAGAAAAGTGAATAGTTTGACTGGATTCAGCCAAATTGAACGATATTCATTCAAATATCAATAGATAATTTTCAGTCTTGATATAAAAATCGATGGACATTCGGAAAAATACGCTTGATGATCAAAACAGACGGGGCTTCTATATTTGCAGAATCATGAAATCGCACGGACATTTCAAGAAAAAATAGCAATTTTTAGCTAAAATAGAACTGCCCTACGATTACAAAGGTAGAAAGATTTGTGTCGAGAACAAATCTTTCGCTGCTTCCGCGTCCTCGTCGCTCGAAACCCAGCTCCCCCCGGCCGAACGACAGTCCACCATGACGGCGCTGGCGGTCCTGCGACGTGCGGGCATCCTCTGGGCGATGCTACCGGGCCGAATGACGGTCTTCTGCGGCACGGCGCGCTGGCGCCGGCTGAGCCGCCGGGGGCGGGGGACGCCCCCCGAGGGGGGTGGCCGCGC
>JAEWKL010000562.1 GCA_023386115.1 Pseudomonadota bacterium | reverse complement strand
CGTAAGGACCGGGCTCCTGCGCCAGGAGGGCGTCGAGGAAGGCGTGGAGCGTGTCGGGGGCGAGCGCCACCCGCGCCCGCGGTTGCGCGCCGAAGCCGGGCCAGTCCGGCACCAAGCAGCGGTGGCGGGCGGACAACCGCGTCGCCAGGGGCCGCATCTCCTCGCGGGTGGAGATCGAGGACAGGGCCGGCAGCAGCAGGGCCGGGGGTCCCTCGCCGATCCGGTCGGCCGGCAGGCTCACCGAGCGCCCGGCCAGGGTGAGGGAGAGGGTCTGCGTCTCGATGCCCGCCATGACGTCTCCTTGAGACAGGACGTGTCCCTCAGAACGGCTTCACCACCGCCAGGATCACGATGCCGATCATCAGCACCGTCGGCACCTCGTTGAGCACCCGGTAGAAGCGCGGGCTGCGGGTGTTGCGGTCGGCGGCGAAGTCCTTGACCATCCGCGAGAGCCAGCCGTGGATGCCGCTCATCGCCAGCACCAGGGCGACCTTGGCGTGGAGCCAGCCCTGGGTATAGGCGCCGCTCATCACCGCGAGCGTGATGCCGAAGATCCAGGTGGCGATCATCGCCGGCAGCATGATCGCCTTGGCGAGGCGCCGCTCCATCACCTTGAAGGTCTCGCCCTGCGGCGATCCCGCCGGCACGGCGGCGTGATAGACGAACAGCCGCGGCAGGTAGAGCATCGCCGCCATCCAGGCGATGAGCGAGACGACGTGGGCGGCCTTGATCCAGAGATACACGGTGGGATGGTTCCTGTGGGAGGATGTTAGGCTGTATAAATCTTGGCCCGGCGGACCTGCCCCCCTCCGCGTCGTCCCGGGGCTCGCCGAAGGCGAGAGACAGGGATCCCGACGCACTGGTGGTGCAGACCGAAGCGGAACGTTGCCGTCTCGAGCCTGAAACACCTGCGGTTCCGGGCGTGCCTTCGGCACCCCGGGCTCCGCTTTCGTGGCCCCGGGACGACGCGGAGGGTGGCAGGTCCGTCGCGCGGAGCGAGCCGCGCCCCCTCACCCCCGCAGCCGCGCCAGCATCCGCTCGACATGGGCGATCGGCGTCTGCGGGGTGATGCCGTGGCCGAGATTGAAGATGTGGGGCGTGCCGGCGGTGGCCTCCCGGATCGCGTCCACCGCGGCATCCAGGGCCTCGCCACCGGCGATCAGGGTCTCGGGATGGAGATTGCCTTGAGTGACCACCGAGGCCGGCAGGCGGGCGCGCAAAGAGCGCAGGTCCACCGCCCAGTCGACCCCGACCGCGTCGGCGCCGGTCTCCTCCGCCACCCGGGCATGTCCCTCGAGCCCCGAGCCGCGGGCGAAGACGATGATCCTGGCGCCCGGCACCCGGGCGCGGATGCCGGAGACCATGCGGGCGATCGGCCCGAAGCTCCAGCGCGCGAGCGCGTCGCCGGCCTCAGCCTGAGGCACGTCCGGCAGGGCGCCGGCATGGCTCTCGAAGATCTGCACCGCGTCGGCACCGGCTTCGAGCTGGCGCACCAGGTACTCGGTCGAGACCGCGACCAGCCGGTCGATCAGGGCGTCGAGGAGGGCGGGGTCGCGGGCGGCGAGCGCCCTCGCCGGCGCGAGGTCCGGCGTGCCGCGCCCGCCGATCATGTAGCTCGCCACGGTCCAGGGCGCACCGCAGAAGCCGAGCAGCGTCGTCTCGGCCGGCAGCTCGGCCCGCAGGCGCGAGACGGTCTCGAAGACGGGGTTGAGGTGGCGCATCACGCGCGGGTCGCCCGCCTCGATCAGCGCGTCGAATTCGGGCCGGCCGGCAAGCGGGTCGAGGCGGGGCCCCTCGCCTTCCACGAAGCGCACGTCCTGGCCGAGCGCGTGGGGCACCACCAGGATGTCGGAGAACAGGATCGCCGCCTCGAATCCGAAGCGGCGGATCGGCTGCAGGGTGACCTCGGTGGCGAAGTCGGGGTTGTAGCACAGGTCGAGGAAGGAGCCGGCCTCTTCCCGCACCGCCCGGTATTCCGGCAGGTAGCGCCCGGCCTGGCGCATCATCCAGGCCGGCGGCGGCGACAGGGCCTCGCCGTTCAGCACCCGCAGGAGCGGCCGCTCCACGCCTCCCCGTCCGGCTCCCGCGGTCCCGCTCATGCTCTGCCCCCCGAAAACCGTGTGCCGCCACGCCGGCGGCTCGCTTCCCTATGCCGAGAACCGCTCCCCGGCGCCAGCCCGGCGCGTCGTCGCGACCCGCGGCGATCGCCGTCCCCACCCAGGCCCCTGAAAAGAAAAGAGAGATTCTAGGAATCTGTTTTTTCTATTGGGGGCAGGCGTCGTGGGCCTCCAGCGGCGTCCACAGCCCGTCCCCATCGGCGGTGCGTTAAGAGGCCTTTAACAGATTTGCTCCATTGTCGAAGGATGACGAGAGTGGCGAGGGGCTTAGGCCGCGTCGGACTCGGATCGGCGATCGCACGTCCCGGATTCTCCCACGGGCGGCCCGCCACGAGTGTTAACGGCCGGCCTGTTGAGGCGCGAGGCCGTTAACCCACAGCCCTCGCGCCTGGACCTCGCTTCGTCGGCGCATTATCCACACTCATCGACTCCGCGCGGCCGATCGGTGGACGACAGGCCGGGCGCCGGAATCGGTGCGTCCGCCGCGCTGGAGCGGCGAGCCCGGGGAGCCCGCGTGGTCCGCAGCTACTTCCACCTCCACCTCGTGTCGGATTCCACCGGCGAGACCCTGATCAATGTCGGCCGCGCCGCGGCGGCGCAGTACGAGGGGGTGTCGGCGATCGAGCACGTCTATCCCCTCGTACGCTCCGGCACGCAGCTCGAACGGGTGATCAACGAGATCGAGCAGGCGCCCGGCATCGTGCTCTACACCCTGGTCGGCCGCGAATTGACCGAGCGGCTGGAGGAGGCCTGCCGGGCCACCGGCTCGCCGCTGCTCTCGGTGCTGGAGCCGGTGCATCAGCTGCTGCAATCCTATCTCGGCACCCACTCCACCGCCCGGCCGGGCGCGCAGCACATGCTGAACGCGGAGTACTTCAAGCGCATCGACGCGATGAACTTCACGCTCGCCCACGACGACGGCAACCTGCCGCTCGACCTCAACGAGGCGGACGTGATCCTGCTCGGGGTGAGCCGCACCTCGAAGACGCCGACGGCGATCTACCTCGCCAATCGCGGCCTGAAGACCACCAACATCCCGCTGATCCCCGGCGTGCCGCCGCCGGCGATCCTGGAGACCCTGCGCCAGCCGCTCATCGTCGGGCTGATCGCCTCGCCGGAGCGGATCGTGCAGATCCGCCAGAACCGCCTGCTCAGCCTCAAGGCCGACGATTCCTCCTCCTATGTCGACCGCGATTCGGTGGCGAACGAGATCGCGACCTCGCGCCGGCTCTTCGCCCGCAACCGCTGGCCGGTGATCGACGTCACCCGGCGCTCGATCGAGGAGACGGCGGCGGCGATCGTCGATCTCCACCGCGAGCACCGGCTGAAGTTCATCGCTGACTAGACCGATGCGGCACGCCTCCTCCCTCTGGCGCGGTCCTGCGCCGCTCCTCCTCGCCTCGACCAGCCCGACGCGGCGGGCGCTGCTTGAATCCGCCGGGCTGGCTGTCGAGACGCGGGCGCCGGGCGTCGACGAGCGCGCCGTCGAAGCGGAGGCCGCCGGCCTCTCGCCCGAAGCCCTCGCCGGCCGCCTGGCCGCCGCCAAGGCCGGCGCGGTCGCCGCGCAGATGCCCGACCGGGTGGTGATCGGGGCCGACCAGGTGCTCGACCTCGACGGCACGGTCTTCCACAAGCCCGCCGACCGGGCGGGGGCGGCCGTCCATCTCGCGCGGTTGCAGGGGCGCACCCACGCCCTGCATTCCGCCGTGGCCTTGGCCGTCGGCGGGTCGGTGGTCGAGTGTTTCGTCGCGACCGCGCGGCTGACGATGCGGCCCCTCGATGCGGCGGGGATCGCCGCCTATCTCGACGCCGCCGGGCCCGCCGTCACCGGCAGCGTCGGCGCCTACCAGCTCGAGGGCGTCGGCATCCACCTGTTCGACCGCATCGAGGGCGACCACTCAACCATCCTGGGCCTGCCGCTCCTGCCCCTGCTCGCGCGGTTGCGGGCGCGGGGCCTGCTGGCGTTCTGAGACGATGTCCCGATGACGACCCCGCACCCCCGAGCCTTCGTGGTGGGCCACCCGATCGCCCATTCCCGCTCGCCGCTGATCCACGGCCACTGGCTCGCCGAGCACGGTCTGCCCGGTGCTTACGAGCGCGTCGACGTCCATCCCGACGCCTTCCCGGATTTCGTCCGCAGCCTTCGGGCCGAGGGCTGGGCGGGCGGCAACGTCACGATCCCGCACAAGGAGGCGGCGTTCCGCCTCGCTCAAGTGCTGACCCCGCGGGCGGAGCGGATCGGCGCCGTCAACACGCTGTGGTTCGAGGACGGGCGCCTCCACGGCGACAACACCGACGCGCCGGGCTTCCTCGCCCATCTCGACGCCAGCCTGGGCGCCGGCTGGCCGGCGGCGACGGGCGTCGCAGACGGCCGCGCCACCCTGGTGCTCGGGGCCGGCGGAGCGGCCCGCGCTATCCTGGTCGGCCTGCTCGAACGCGGGCTCTCGCGCCTGATCGTGGCGAATCGCAGCGCCGAGCGGGCCGAGGGCCTGACCGCCCTCGATCCCGCCCGGATCACCGCGGTGTCCTGGGACTCGGTGCCGTCCCAGCTTCCCGCCACCGGGCTCCTCGTCAACACCACGGCGCTCGGCATGGCGGGCCAGGACCCGCTCACCCTCGACCTCGCGCCCCTGCCGGACGAGGCGGCGGTGGCGGACATCGTCTACGTGCCGCTCGAGACACCGCTCCTCGCCGCCGCCCGGGCCCGCGGGCTGCCGGGCGTCGACGGCCTCGGCATGCTGCTGCATCAGGCGGTACCGGGCTTTTCCCGCTGGTTCGGCCGCACGCCCGAGGTCACGCCGGCCTTGCGCGCCCGCATCGTCGCCGATCTCGGGGCGCACGGGTGAGCCGGCCGTTCATCCTCGGCCTGACCGGCTCGATCGGCATGGGCAAGAGCGCCACCGCGGCGATGTTCCGCGCCCGCGGGGTGCCGGTCCACGATGCCGATGCCTGCGTGCACGCCCTCTACGGCCCGGGCGGGGCCGCCGCTTCCGTCATCGGCGAGGCCTTCCCCTGGACGCTCGCCCCGGACGGTTCGGTCGATCGCGCCGCCCTGCGCAATGCGGTGCTCGGCGAGCCCGATCGCCTGCGCCGTCTGGAGGCGCTGGTCCATCCCCTGGTGCGGGCGGCGCGGGACGACTTCCTCGCCACCCACGCCGCCGCGCCCCTCGTCGTCCTCGACGTGCCGCTGCTGTTCGAGACCGGCGGCGAGGCGGGATGCGATGCCGTCGCGGTGGTCACCGCCCCGCCGGAGGTGCAGCGCGCCCGGGTGCTGGCCCGCCCCGGCATGACCGAGGAAGCCTTCGCGCAGATCCTTTCCAAGCAGATGCCCGACGCCGAGAAGCGCCGCCGCGCCGATCACCTGATCGAGACCGACCGGGGTTTTCCGCAGGCCGAGGCGCAGGTCGATGCGGTGATCGCCGCGGTGACGAAGCCGGCCGGTTAACGCTTCGTCGCTACATCAGGCACAACCGTTCTGGCACAACCGTTCTCTCGAAGGGAGCCGCACGATGCTGCGCGAGATCGTCCTCGACACCGAGACCACCGGCACCGAGGCCAAGACCGACCGGCTGATCGAGATCGGCGGGATCGAGCTCCTCAACCACATCCCGTCCGGCCGCGAGTTCCACCGCTACGTCAACCCGCAGCGACCGGTCTCGGAGGGCGCGTTCCGGGTCCACGGCCTCTCGGACGCCTTCCTCGCCGACAAGCCGCTCTTTTCGCAGATCCTGCCCGACTTCCTGGACTTCTGCGGCGACGCCACCCTGGTGATCCACAACGCCGCCTTCGACGTCGGCTTCCTCAACGCCGAATATGCCCGCCTCGGCGACAAGGCGCCGCCGCCGATCGAGCTGGCGTCGGTCGTCGACACGCTCGCGCTCGCCCGCCGCAAGCATCCGGGCGCGGCCAACAACCTCGACGCCCTGTGCTCGCGCTACGGCATCGACAATTCCCGCCGCACCAAGCACGGCGCGCTCCTCGACGCGCAGATCCTGGCCGAGGTCTATATCGAGCTTCTGGGCGGCAAGCAGACGACGCTGGGTTTGACGGTCGAGGGTAATGCCGGCCCGGCCGGTCCGTCCTTGCGCGCCGCGCCGGTCGCGCACGGCCCCCGCCCGACCCGCAGCCGCCTCACCGAGGCCGAGCTGGCGGCGCATGCCGCCTTCACGGCGGGGTTGGGGGAGAAGGCGATCTGGCGGGACTATGTCGGGGAGGCGGGGTGAGGCGTCTGCGTGGACCGGGTATCGCGGCCAGCGTAACAAATTTCGCCGGTTCGTCGCATGAAGGTACTCAAGTTTCACGGCAGCGCCCTCGGCGATCTCCGGGCTTTTCCGGCTGCGGCGCGCCGTGACGCGGGTTATCAACTCGACAAAGTCCAGCATGGGCTGATGCCGAGCGACTGGAAGCCGATGCCCACGATCGGGATCGGCGTGCAGGAAATCAGGATACGGGACGAGTCCGGCGCGTTTCGGGTGATCTATGTCGCCAAGTTCGCCGACGCGGTTCACGTGCTACACTGCTTTCAGAAGAAGACACAGAAGACGAGCACCGCGGATCTGGATCTGGCGGCCAAACGCTACGCCGATCTCGCCAGGGAGCTAGGCCGATGAGCGATGACGGTTTCGCGAGCGTATGGGATGCCATTGAGGACACGCCCGCGGATGTGCAGACGATGAAGCTGCGTTCCGCCCTGATGATGGCGCTGGATCGGCACATCCGGGCGAAGGGTTGGACGCAGGGCGAGGCGGCGCGCCGGCTCGGTGTGACGGAACCACGTGTCACGGATCTCCTGCACGGCAAGATCGGCCAGTTTCCACTCGATGATCTCGTTGCTCTGCTGACCGCGGTCGGTTTGCACGTCGAGGTTCGCGTCTCGGATGCGGCCTGATCCAACTCGCTGGTCAGGCCAGCGGTCAGCGAGGAGAGGCATCGACGACCATCACGGATCCCCGTACAGCCCGTCGAGGAAAGCCTTGTCGGCGGGTCGAGGATTCGGACCGGCTCGTTCCCTGAGCTGACGCGCGTCGGCGATCGACTGGGCTACAAGGTCGAGCTTGTCCTTCTCGCGGTCGATCTCGCCGCGCAGGGCCTGCCGCACCGCCTCGGTCTTGGTGGTGACACGCTTGAGGGATGCCAGTTCCTGGGCGAGCACATCGACCTCCGGATCCTTGACGAAGAGGGCCATGTCGATCCCGGACGGATATGGAGGATGTCCGGTGAGGATATCCAGAGCGGGGCGTCGGGCCAAGCCGGACGACGAGGGACGAGATCGTCGCTGGTGTCTGAGCAACTTCCGGTGAAAACGATGCTCCCGACTCGAACCGATCACCGTGAAACGGCGCAGCGGAGCACCCGGGAGTATCGTCTCGAAGGAGAGGCAGGGTGAGGCGCGGACTGGCGGCGGCCGGGGCGTTCCTCGTGGTTCTCGCCGGGCTGCCGATCCTCCTCGTGGGATCGATGCTATGGAGCAACGACCAGGTCGGCGAATTCCGCAACGCGGCGAATGCGGATCTGCCCGGTCTGAGTGTCACGCTCGAGCGTTGGTTCGCCCATCCCTTCCTGGCGGAGTATCACCGCAACCTGACGGTGAAGCAGTCGGGCGGCGGTGAGGCCAGGCTCGACATCGGCATGGATACGGGCGGATTGGCCCACGTCCGGGTCTGCCGCTCCGGGACCGGCAGCATCCCGGTTCACGACGCCCTGGGCACCACCGAGGTCACGACGGGGACGACCGTGCCTTCGCTGGCGCGTCGGCCGGCCTTCAAGGAGACGTGCCCGGAGTTTCTGGGAGCTTTCGACGTGGATGCGAAGCGCGATCTCGCCTTCACGCCGGCCGTGCCGACCCTGAAGGAGGATCATCGGCCCTGATGCCGTCGCGATGCCGGCTTGGCGTGCCGATGACCGGGCGCGGTCGGCCCGGTCATCGTTCCGCTGTCCGTCGCCTCGACGTTCCGGGGGGCCCGGAACGTCTTCGAGACGCGATGTCTACTCCGCCGCCTTCATGTAGCTCTCCACCGGCGGACAGGCGCAGACCAGGTTCCGGTCGCCATAGGCATTGTCCACCCGGTTGACCGGCGGCCAGTACTTGTCGACCCGGAAGGCGCCGGCCGGGAAGCAGGCGGCCTCGCGGGAATAGGGCCGCTCCCACGGGCCGATCAGGTCTTCCACCGTGTGGGGGGCGTTCTTGAGCGGGTTGTCGGCCCGGTCCATCCGGCCCTCCTCGATCGCCCGGATCTCGTCCCGGATCGCCAGCATGGCGTCGCAGAAGCGGTCGATCTCGCCCTTGGTCTCGGACTCGGTCGGCTCGATCATCAGGGTGCCGGCGACCGGCCAGCTCATCGTCGGCGGGTGGAAGCCGCAATCGATCAGGCGCTTGGCGATGTCCTCGACACTGATTCCGGCGCTCTTCATCAGCGGACGTGCGTCGATGATGCATTCATGCGCCACGCGACCGTGGGTGCCGGTGTAGAGCACGTCGTAGGCCCCGGTGAGGCGCTTCGCGATGTAGTTGGCGTTGAGGATCGCGATGCGGGTCGCCTGCGTCAGCCCGCGCCCGCCCATCAGCAGGCAGTAGCTCCAGGAGATCGGCAGGATCGCGGCCGAGCCGTACGGCGCGGCCGAGACCGAGAATTCGCGCCCGTCGGTTTCGACGTGGCCGGGCAGGAACGGGATCAGGTGCGCCTTGACGCCGATCGGCCCCATGCCGGGCCCGCCGCCACCGTGCGGGATGCAGAAGGTCTTGTGCAGGTTGATGTGGCTGACATCCGCCCCGATGTCGCCGGGCCGGGCGAGGCCGACCAGCGCGTTGAGGTTGGCGCCGTCGAGATAGACCTGGCCGCCATGGGCGTGGGTGATGTCGCAGATCTCCCGCACCGCCTCCTCGAACACCCCGTGGGTGGACGGGTAGGTGATCATGCAGGCCGCGAGATTAGGCCCATGCTTCTCGGCCTTGGCGCGGAAATCCTCCACGTCGACGTTGCCGTTGCGGTCGGCCCCGACCACCACCACGGTCATGCCGCACATCTGCGCCGAGGCCGGGTTGGTGCCGTGGGCCGAGGACGGGATCAGGCAGATCGTGCGGTGCCCTTCCCCGCGCGACAGGTGATAGGCGCGGATCGCGAGCAGGCCCGCATACTCGCCCTGCGCGCCGGAATTCGGCTGCATCGAGATCGCCGCGTAGCCGGTGATGTCGGCGAGCTTTTTCGAGAGATCGGCGATCATCTCGGCGTAGCCCTCGGCCTGGTCCTTCGGCGCGAAAGGGTGCAGCTCCGAGAATTCCGGCCACGAGATCGGCAGCATCTCGGCCGTGGCGTTGAGCTTCATCGTGCACGAGCCCAGCGGGATCATCGCCCGGTCGAGGGCGAGGTCCCGGTCGGCGAGGCGGCGCATGTAGCGCGTCATCTCGCTCTCGGCCCGGTTCATGTGGAAGATCGGGTGGGTCAGGTAGTCCGACGTGCGGACGAGATCCGCCGGCAGGCGCGGCTCGGGCCAGGCTTCGTCGTAGGCCAGCGCGTCGCCCCCGAAGGCGCGCCACACCGCCTCGACGATGTCGGGCCGGGTGCGCTCGTCGACCGTGATGCCGATCCGGTCGCTGCCGACTTTCCGCAGGTTGATCCCGTTGGCGACGGCGTTCTTCAGGATCACGCCCTGGAACGGCCCGACCGTGACGGTGATCGTATCGAAGAAGGCGTCCGGATGGGTCTCGAAGCCGAGCTGGTTCAACCCGGCGGCGAGCCGCGTCGCGTCGCGGTGGATGCGCATCGCGATCGCCTTGAGCCCGCGCGGCCCGTGGAACACCGCGTACATCGAGGCGATGACCGCCAGCAGCACCTGGCTGGTGCAGATGTTCGAGGTCGCCTTCTCGCGCCGGATGTGCTGCTCGCGCGTCTGGAGCGAGAGCCGGTAGGCGCGGTTGCCGCGGGAATCGACCGAGACGCCGACGATGCGCCCGGGCAGCGCGCGCTTGTGGGCGTCGCGCGTAGCCATGTAGGCGGCGTGCGGCCCGCCATAGCCCATCGGTACGCCGAAGCGCTGCATCGAGCCGACCGCGATATCGGCCCCCATCTCGCCCGGCGGCTTGAGCACGGTCAGCGCCAGCGGGTCGGCCGCCACCACGGCGATGGCGCCGGATTCGTGGAGCTTGGCGATCACGTCGGTGAAGTCGTGGGCCGCGCCCTCGACCCCCGGATACTGGAAGATCGCGCCGAACACCGCCTCGGGATCGAGATCGGTGAAGGGGTCGCCGACGACGACGCGCCAGCCGAACGGCTCGGCCCGGGTCTTCAAGACCGCGATGGTCTGCGGCAGGCACTGCGCGTCGACGAAGAACGTGTCGGGCTTCGCCGTACTGACGCGGCGCGCCATGCCCATCGCCTCGGCCGCGGCCGTCGCCTCGTCGAGGAGCGAGGCATTGGCGATGTCGAGCCCGGTCAGGTCGCTGACGCAGGTCTGGAAGTTGAGCAGGGCCTCGAGCCGGCCCTGGCTGATCTCGGGCTGGTAGGGCGAGTAGGCCGTGTACCAGGCCGGGTTCTCGAAGATGTTGCGCTGGATCGCTGGCGGCATCGTGGTGCCGTGGTAGCCCTGGCCGATCAGCGAGGTCAGCAGCTTGTTCTTGTTGGCGGTGGCGCGCAGGCGCTCGATCGCCCGCCGCTCCGACAGGGCGGCGCCGAACTCGGTCGCTTCCGCCTGGCGGATGCCCGCCGGCAGGGTCTCGTCGATCAGGGCGTCGAGGCTTTCGGCACCGACGACCTCCAGCATGCGGGCGATCTCGTCCACCGACGGGCCGATATGGCGGCGGTTGGCGAAGTCGTAGGGGTCGTACTTGTCCATCGGCATGGAGGGGTGCCTCGGTCGGAGCCCTGTCGGCGGCTCGAAATGCGAATGGCGGAACGTCGGGACGCCCCGCCCGTCGGGAGTGATCCGTTTAGCCCGGGAGGTCAGGCCAACGAGGCGCGGTAGGCGGCCTCGTCCATCAGCCCGTCGAGTTGGGACGGGTCCGAGAGGCGCACGCGGTAGAGCCAGCCGGCGCCCTGCGGGTCTGTGCCGACGCTCTCCGGATTGCTCACCGCGGCCTCGTTGATTTCGGTCACCTCGCCGTCGACCGGCGCATAGACGTCGGAGGCCGCCTTGACGGATTCCACCACGGCGGCGGCGGCGCCCTTGGTCAGCGTGGCGCCGACCTTCGGCAGCTCGACGAAGACGAGGTCGCCGAGCTGCTCGGCGGCGTGGTCGGTGATGCCCACCGTCGCCACGTCGCCCTCCAGGCGCAGCCACTCGTGCTCGTCGGTATATTTCAGCATGTGATTGTCCTCTCCAAGCATCATGTCTCTGAAATGATGCTCACGATGGTGGATCGCGCGGAATGGCCGGAGGCCATTCTGCCTACGAACGCTTGAAGCCGGCGGGGCGGAACGGCAGCGGCACCACCGCGCAGGGCAGGCGCTGGCCGCGCACTTCGGCGAAGACGGAGGTGCCGGGCACAGCGAGTGCGCTCGGCACGATCCCCATGGCGATCGGCCCCTCCAGGCTCGGCCCGAAGCCGCCGGAGGTCACCCGGCCGACCGCCTCGGTCGCATCGGCCGCCTCATAGAGCGCCGCGCCCGCCCGCACCGGGGTGCGCCCCTCCGGCCGCAGGCCCACCCGCAGC
>JAEWKL010000545.1 GCA_023386115.1 Pseudomonadota bacterium | reverse complement strand
CGACAGGCGCCGCGGGGCCGTTCGCGTGCGGCACCGCCGAATGGAGCGGCAGACGGCCACGCCGACGGACGGCAAAGTGCCGGACGGCGAGGCTTCACGTCTCGGGACGAGGGAGGCGGTGATGAGGGCGATGGTGGCAGCGGCCCTGCTCGGTGCGATCTGCACCGACGCCGGCACCGCCCTGCTCGCGCAAGGGGCCGAGGACGTGCCGGTCCAGCGCGACCTCTGGCGCGAGCGGCGCCTCGAGCGCCGGCTTCAGCAGGACGGCCAGCCCCCGCCCGTCGATCCCAACGTCACCCCGGACAACCCGGACGGGGTCGTCGGCTTCGACGGCCCGCCGGGCCTGTTCGACGACAACGACGTCGAGGAGAGCGGCCCGATGGCACCGGGCTCGCCGGCCGACATCGACGACGACTGAGCACCCGCTCGCCCCTTGACACTTTTCCTTAGGTCAGCAACACATGAGCACGTGTTCATGTGTTGAGGAGAGGGCGGGCGTGCGGCTCCTGTCGCCGGAGCAGGTCGGCGACGTGGCGGAGGTGTTCCGGCTCCTCGGCGAGCCGAACCGCCTGCGCATCGTGCTCGCCTGCCTTGAGGCGGACCGCACGGTCGGCGAGATTGGCGAGGAGCTCGGCCTGTCGCAATCGCTGACCTCGCACCACCTGCGCCTGCTGCGGACCGCCCGCATCCTGCGCGCGATCCGCCACGGCCGGCACGTCGCCTACGCGATCGACGACGATCACGTGCGCGACGTCCTGCGCGGCATGGTCGCCCACTACACCGAGCCGCACGAGCACACCGACCACACCGAAGAGGAACCGAAATCATGACCAGCGCCACCACCGAGACTGTGAAGTGTGCGTGCGAAGACTGCGTCTGCGTGGTTTCCGTCGCGAAGGCCGTGTCCCGCGACGGCAAGGCCTTCTGCTGCGAGGAATGCGCCGAGGGCCACCCCCACCATGCCGGCTGCGACCACGCCGGCTGCACTTGCCACGGCTGAACGAGCAACCGGGGTCGCAATCAGGCCCCGACATGCTCTAAACCCCCGCATACGAGCAAAGCCCGGGCCCCGCCCGGGCCGGGGATGGATGGCGTCGATGATCGCGGGCTGGACGGTGGTGCTGGCGGCCCTCGTCTATATCTGCGCCCTGTTCGCGGTGGCCCATTGGGGCGACGTGGCCGGGCGGACCCTGATGCGCGACGCGCGGGTGCGGCCGACGATCTACGCCCTGTCGCTCGCGGTCTACTGCACCTCCTGGACCTTCTTCGGCTCGGTCGGCCTCGCGAGCCATGCCGGCCTCGATTTTCTCACCATCTATGTCGGACCGGTCCTGGTGGTGGGCTTCGGCTACCGGCTCGTCGCCCGGGTGGTGCGGATCGCCAAGGCCCAGAACTCGACCTCGATCGCCGATTTCATCGCCGCCCGCTACGGCAAGAGCGAGCGCATCGCCGCCCTGGTCTGCCTGATCGCGGTGGTGGGCGCGGTGCCCTACATCGCCCTGCAATTGCGGGCGGTGGCGGCCTCGCTCCAGGTCTTCCTGCGCGCTACCGACGGGGTCGGGGCACCGGCGGGGATGCTGGGCGATCTCGGCCTGTTCGTCGCCCTGGTACTGGCGGGCTTCGCGGTCGCCTTCGGCACCCGCCACGCCGACGCGACCGAGCATCAGGACGGGCTCACGCTCGCGGTCGCACTCGAATCCCTGGTCAAGCTGCTCGCCTTCCTCACCGTCGGCGGCTTCGTGGTCGGCTGGATGCTGGGCGACCTGCCGGAGGCCTCGAGTGCCGTCCACGGGGTAGGCACGCTGGTCGGGCAGACCTCCGGCCCGGCGACGCTGATCGTCCAGACCCTGCTCTCGGCGGCGGCGGTGATGCTGCTGCCGCGGCAGTTCCACATGGCCGTGGTGGAGAACCGGTCGGTCGCCGATGTCGGGCGGGCGGCCTGGACCTTCCCGCTCTACCTCGTGCTCATCAACCTGTTCGTGGTGCCGCTGGCGCTGGCCGGGCTCGCCCTCTTCCCCGAGGGGACAGTGCAGCGCGACATGACCGTGCTCGCCCTGCCGCTGCACGAGCGGGCCGACGGCATCGCCCTCATCGCCTTCATCGGCGGCCTCTCGGCGGCGACCGCGATGGTGATCGTCGAGTCGGTGGCGGTGGCGATCATGATCTCGAACCACCTCGTCATCCCGGTGGCCCTGCGCCGGCGCAACCTCGTGGCGGGCGCCGCCCCCTCCCCCGAGCCCGGCGCGCCGGATCTCGGCGGCTACGTGCTGGTGGTCCGGCGCGCGGCCATCGTGGCGGTGGTGCTGGTGGCCTATGCTTATTCCCGGGTCGCCGGCGAGGTGGCGCTCGCCTCGATCGGGCTCCTGTCCTTCGCGGCGGTGGCGCAGATCGGCCCGGCCTTCGTCGGCGCGCTCTACTGGGGCCGCGGCACGGGCCTGGGGGCCGCGGCGGGGCTGATGGTCGGCTTCGCGGTCTGGCTCTACACCCTGCTGCTGCCGAGCCTCGTGACGGGAGAGGGCTGGGCGGCGACGTTCATCACGGAGGGGCCGTTCGGCATCGCGGCGTTGAGCCCGACCGGGCTGATGGGCCTCGACGACGTTCCCCGCCTCGTCCACGGCACGCTGTGGAGCCTCGGCCTCAACACGCTGGCCTATATCGCCTTCTCGCTCCTGCGCCCGCCGAGCGCCATCGAGCGCCTGCAGGCGGAGGCCTTCGGGCAGGTTTCCGGGCTCGACGAGGCCGGGCTCGTGGCGCCGAGCTTCCGGCTGTTTCGCAGCGCCGTGACCTTGGCGGAGCTGCGCGCCACGGTGGCCCGCTTCCTCGGCGAGGAGCGGGCGGTGCGGGCCTTCGAGGATTTCGCGCAGGCGCAGGGCCGCGGAGCCCTGGCCGACGACGCGATCGCGGGCCTGCCCGAGCTGCGCCACGCCGAGCACCTGCTCGCCTCGGCGATCGGGGCTTCCTCGGCCCGGCTCGCCCTGTCGCTGCTCCTGCGCCGGCGCAACGTCTCGCCCAAGGCGGCGCTCAAGCTCCTCGACGACGCCTCGGCGGCGTTCCAGTACAGCCGCGACATCCTCCAGCACGGCCTCGACCACGCCAAGCAGGGCATCACGGTCTTCGACCGCGACATGAAGCTGATCGTCTGGAACCGCGCCTTCGCCGACCTCTACGACCTGCCGCCGGACATGATCCAGACCGGCATCGGGCTGGAGGCGATCGTGCGCTTCAATGCCGGCCGCGGCGCCTACGGGGCGCGGGACGCCGACACCCTGGTGCGGGAGCGCATCGCCGCCTTCCGGCTCGAATCCGGGCCGCAGCGCCTGCGGCTGCATCCGAGCGGCCGGGTGATCGAGATCCGCGCCAACCTCCTGCCCAATGGCGGCGTGGTCGCGACCTATACCGACGTGACCGACTCGGTCGCCGCCGAGGAGGCCCGCACCCGACTCAACGAGGAGCTGGAGACACGGGTGCGCGAGCGCACCGAGGAGCTAACGCGCCTCAACGCGGCGCTGACCCGCGCCAAGGCCGAGGCCGAGGAGGCCAACGCCTCGAAGACCCGCTTCCTCGCGGCCGCCAGCCACGACATCCTCCAGCCGCTCAACGCCGCGCGTCTCTATGCCAGCGCGCTCGTCGAGCGCGACCGGGGCACCGACCCGACGCTCGCCGAGAACGTCGATGCCTCCCTCGACGCCGTCGAGGAGATCCTGACCGCGCTGCTCGAGATCTCACGCCTCGATACCGGGGCGCTGAAAGCACAGCTCTCGATCGTGCGGGTGTCGGAGCTCTTCCGCCAGGTCCAGCGCGAGTTCGGCCCGCTGGCGCAGAAGAAGGGCTTGAGGCTGACCGTGATGCCCTCCTCGCTCGCCCTGCGCTCCGACCGGCAGTTGCTGCGCCGGCTCCTGCACAACCTGGTGTCGAATGCCATCAAGTACACGCCGCAAGGACGCGTGCTCGTCGGCGCGCGGCGGCGCGGCGACCGGGTGGTGCTGATGGTGCTGGATACCGGGCTCGGCATCCCGGCCGCGCAGCAGAAGCTGGTCTTCCGCGAGTTCCAGCGCCTCGACCAGGGTGCGCGGGTCGCCCGCGGCCTCGGCCTCGGGCTGTCGATCGTCGAGCGCACCGCGCGGCTTCTCGACCACCCGGTGAGCCTGGCCTCGCGGCCCGGCCGCGGCTCGGCCTTCTCGGTCGCGGTGCCGAGCGCGCCCTTGCGGCCGGTGGCCGAGGCGCAGGGCGAGTC
>JAEWKL010000492.1 GCA_023386115.1 Pseudomonadota bacterium | reverse complement strand
TTTGGGCGCGCGGGCGTGGGGGGTCAGCTGTTTGGCGATGGTCAGCGCGCGCGAGCTCACCTCCCTCAGCGTCGGCACCGTGCGCGTCACCGTCTGCCTCTTCTCCAGGGTGAACGCATCCTCCCACTGGAACTCGCCGTCCTCGTAGAAGAGCACGATGTCGGCGCTGTCCTCGTCGAAGGCGCCGAAGAAGCTGACCGCGACGTGGCCGGCGAAACGGTCGCAGACGACGATCATCCTGTCGTCGAAGCTGGTCTCCGGGCCGGAGGCGTGGAGCACCCGGGAGCCCTTTCGCAGCTCCGTCCTGTACTGGATCGGAGCGGTCCTCGCGGCGGCGGCGCTGCGGATCTTCAGGGTCTGGGGCGCCTCCTTGCCGCGCTGGAAGACGACCCGCTTCTCGCCGGTCCACCGCGCGCTCGTCAGCGTCACCACCACCTGCTGGGCGTCCGCCCACAGGAAGTCGGAGGCGAGCATCACGTCGAGCTGGAGGAGCGTGACCGCCGCCTCCGGCAGCGCGACGATCAGGCCGGATTCCTCGGTTCCGCCGACGGTGTATTGATGCGTGTCGGCGCTCCACTCGCCGCCGGGCTTGAAGACGTAGTCGATGGTGAACGCGACCCCCGCCGAGCCGTGCGCGTCGTACTGGAACGGCATCGGGTTGGTGCCGCTCTGCTTGCCGTCGTTGAGGGTGATGGTGCAGGTGGTCTGCCGGTTGGCCGGCGCGCCGGCCGGATACCGGGCATGGACGTTGATCGCCTGCAGGCCGACCGCCGCCGCTTCGTCGGGCTTGGGCAGCGCCACCGTCACCGGGTACGGCCGGCCGAACGGATCCTGGGAGCGGTTGAGCTGGGTGACGTGGCTCTTGGGATCGCCGAGCCCCTCCAGCACCAGGGCCTGGGGCAGGACCACCGTGGTCCGGGCCTTCATCTCCGAATAATGGAAGTCGATCGTGTTCGTCTGCTTGCCGTGGTAGATGGAGGCCCGGATGGTGACCTTGGGGATCAGCATCGTCGCGGTCTTGACCGCCTCCTTGGCGGCGCCGTCGGCTTCCGCCTCGGTCTTGCCCTCGCTCTCGGCCTTCTCCTTGGCGGCATCCTCGACCGCCCGGGTCGTCTCGATCGCCTCGCTCACCTGGGGGGCTTCCGACACCGCGCTCCAGTCGCCGCTGTTGTCGAGCTGGACCTCGAAGAACGAGGAGATGAAGTAATCCGTGAGGAAGTTCATCGCCAGCTGCCGGCCCTCCTCCTCCTTGCCGGTGAAGTCGATCACCTCGATCTTGATGCCGGCCTCCTGCATGATGCGCTGCAGATGCGCATTGACGCCGATGTCGAGGAGGAGCACCTCCAGCGGGAGCTGGGTGCCGATGCTGATCCCGAAATCGGTGACGGCCTTCTCGAACGAGCCGGTCGCCTTGAACGTCAAAGCCGGGCGCATGGCGAGGAACTCGAGGCGGTAGACCGCCGCGATCATGTTCGACCGGCTCAGGATCGCCTCCTTCATCGCCGCGGCGAGCCGGCCCTCCTTGGTGAACTTGACCGAGCAGACGGCCGCGTTGTCGCCCACCAGCGACGACGAGCCGGCCGACCACACGACCTGTTCCTTGCTCTGGTAGAGCGCCGTGGGATCGTCCGCGTCGGCGGCCTGCCTGGCGATCGGCCCGAGGGCGGCGAAGTTCACCGTGCCGCGCTTGTAGGGCACGGTCGAGAGGACGATCCGGGAGCTGGCGACCCCGGTCCGCTGGGCGATTTCGGCGCGGATCCGGTCCAGCGTCGCGGCCGGCACGGCCGTGTTGACCTCGAAGTTGAGGAACCCGGTCCCCTCGTGGTCGGCGGTCGACTCGGTGTACCAGAGGTACGACAGGACCTTGCGCCGGTCCCGCTCGGCCAGGCGCACCGTGCCCGGCACGTACCAGTACTGGGTCGGCGAGGCATGATCGGGATAGACATCGACGCCGTCGACGGTGAATTTCGTCGAATTGATCAACAGCATGTCACACTTCCTCTCGGGTGAGCGCGATCCGGTCCGACACCGGGATGCGGGGGCCGGATCCGGAGACCGGTTGGCCGCGGAGCAGATCGCCGGCGGCCGAAACCAGGGTGGTGCGGAAAGCCAGGGTGCTGTCGTCCGCGTACCAGTAGGAGAAGTCCTGCCTCGGGACGGCCTCGGTCAGGGCGACCGGGCGGAGCAAGGACCAGAGCTGGAAGGCGTCGCCGCGCGTCGGCTTCACGACGATCGTTCAGTATCGGCGCCAGTCGATCTCGGGGGCGGCCGCGAAGCTGACGCAGCGCTGCCTCAAGCCGTTCAGGAAGATCGTCGTGCCGGTGGGATAGCCCCGTTCCGTGTAGGTCCCCCCCGTCACGGCGGTGTGGAGCGCCTCGAACCACACGCCGTCCAGGTTGACCGGGGCGGGTGCGAAGACCTCGATCGTGCCGGAGCGCTGCGACTGGCTCAGGGTGAGGACGACAGGGGAGACGGCGAGACCGTCCAGGCCGTCGAGGCCGCCGAGCCGGACCCGCACCGACTGGAGCAGCGGCCACGGGCAATCCTCGGCCACCGTCACGTCGTAGCGGCGCAGCGTGTAGAGCGCGGCGGGCAGGATATCGAGATAGGCCGCGTCGCGCGGGATGGCGAAGCGGCCGGTGGCCGGCGGCCGGCCGTCGCCCGCGAAGTAGAGGGTGCAGGTGCAGGCGTAATCCGCCGGAGCGGCGGGATTGTGCGGCAGGCCGACCGTCCATTCCCCGGACCCGCGCGCGTTGAAGACGTGATGCGGCAGCGGGATGGTGGCCGGCGTGATGACGAGGTTGAGTTCCTGCAGCGGGGCGCCGTCGAACCGGTCGTGGCAGCGGATCGTGAGATCCTGCTGGAAGCGCCCGGAGGTCGGCAGCTCGATCTCCGGGCGGGAGCGCAGTGCCTCGGCCAGGTCGGTCAGCGCGCCCTGGACATGGATCGCCCGGGCGACGGCGGCCCGCACCGTCATGTTGCAATCCAGCCGGCGCCCGAGGGTCTGGATGTCGTGCACCGTGCTGGTGGAGTAGCCGATGTCCCAGCCGCCCTCGTCGCCGGCACCGGCCGGCGGGGCGAAGGCCGGCAGCGGCTTCAGCAGCGCCTTCAGGCTCTGCAGGAAGGCCCGCTTCATCGCGACGGGCGGATCCTCCTCGCGCTCGTTGACCGACACGACCGTGATCGCGCCGCTGTGGCGCAGGTCCTCGAAGGTCTCGACCTTCTCGACGCTGACGAAGAGCAGGCCGACCTTCCGCTTGGTCTGGATCCACTCGCGAAAGCGCGCCTCGTCGAACAGGATCGAGAAGCTATAGGCCGGCCGCAACACCTCGAAGGCGAGGTCGTAGACGATCGAGATCGGCACCGCGCGCGGATCGTCGAGGCTGTGCTTCAGCAGCAGGTACTGGTCGGTGGTGAGGCCGAGGCAGAGGACCGCGCCGTTGTCGTTGAGGAGGGACGGCGTCGCCCGCACCGGCTCGCCGCCGATGACCGCGGCGGTCACCGTGCCCGTGCTCCAGGGGATGGGGCTGAGCTGGGCGCCGGGGGTCCGGCGCCGCAGGACCTCGAGCGCCCGGTCGAGCACGGCCGGCGCGGGGGCCAGGTCGACGACGAAGGACAGCATGCCCGCTTGCCCGTCCGCCAGCGGCCGGTCGTAACGCACCAGGGTGAAGCGGTATCCGTCCCCGTCGCGGGCGATGCTGGGCCGGGTCGCGGCGTAGTAGAACTGATCGGGGACGGCAGAGTCGCCGTAGACGAGGAGGCCCTCGATCCCGTCGAGGTCGGTACCGTGGTCGTCGGCCAGCATGGCTGTCTCGCGGGTTATGCCGTGGGCCCGGGATGCGCGCGCGCATCTCCAGCGATCCCGGGCAGGGCCGGGATCGACGGGGCTGTCGGAGCGTTGGGGGGCGATGCCGGGGCCCGGGTCATCCGGGATCCCGCGCGGGGCCGGCTCGGGCCGCCCGGCGCGGTCGCTCGGCCTTCCGGAGGACGGAGCCTGGGCTCGCCCTCCGGGGACACGCGGTGTCCGGACGCCGGGGTCCGGAAACCGGCCTCAGAACACCGAGACCTTGCCCGGCTCGATCGTGAGCGAGATGGTGTCGGTCACGTCGTTGACGGTGGCATCGTCGAGATCGACCTCGTCGGAGGTGCCGGCCGCGGTGGTGAGCCGCGCCTTGAGCACGCGGAACGACGACGGGGTCCCGTGAGTGCCCGGCACCTTCCAGATCGGGTCGGAGACGCTCGGCTTGCTGGCATCGAGCGTGACCACGCGGGCGAAGGTCAGGTCCGGCCCGCTGCCCTTGAAGACGTATTGCAGGCGAAGCTGAGCCTTGGTCACGTCGTTGAGCGACGCGGTGACGTTATAGATCGCGTTGCCCACGGGATTGCCGAGGATGATCTCGGTGGTCCCGGAGGTCAGCGGCGCCTGCCGCACGATGTCGACGAACGGAGCGCCGGTGGCCAGGGTGAGGGTGAGCTGGTAGCTCACCGGCTTGTCCATCGTCCGGCCGAACGGCTGGACGACGGTGACCTCGTCGTCCTTCGGAATGACGATCTGCTTCTCCCAGTCACCGTAGGATAGCTTGGCCGTGGCGCTGCTGATGATGTCCCAGGGAAGGAACTTGCCGTCAAGCGTGACGCACAGCACGCCCAAATCGACGCTGCCGAGATCGAGGTAGTTCACGCTTCTGCCGTCCTTGCCCGTCAGCGCACCGCTTCCCTGCAAGGACGGCGTGCCGTCGCTGTAGGCGACGAGATACGAATATTCCAGATCCTTGCTCGGCGCCGTCTTGCTGAAGGTTCCCTTCAGCTTCTTCGGCAGCTCCTGCGCCGCTGCCGGAACGTTCGAGGCCTTGGCGCCCGTCGCCTTGGCGTCCGTCGCCTTGGCGGCTTTGGGCGCAACGAATTCGATGACGCTGACCTCCTTGCCCATGTCGTCGCGCAGCTTCTCCTTGGCGTAGGACAGCTGGGTGATGACGAAGCGGTCCACCTTGCGTTTGCTCATCTCGGTATCGGTGGGCTGGCGCACCACGACGTCGGCGTGGAAGTAGGGCACCTCGTTCAAGTCGATGATATGGAAATATTTCGACAGGTCGTTGACGTCCACATTCTTGCTGATCATGTTCAGCTGACCCTGCGGCTTCTTCGATAGACTTATCGCCTTATTGAGTTTGTAGACACGACTCTGCTCGCTGATGATGTTTTTCTTATGCAGTCCGTTGACGTCCAGGTCTTCGAGCTTCACGCCCGGAAGCTGCGCCTGGACCATGGCCTCGAGCTGGGTCGCGGCCCAAGTCGACAGGGTCGTCTCGACGGTGCTCTTGTCGCTCTGGCTGGCTGCCCAAGGCAGGGTGATCTCGATCGCTTGATCGGAGACGTCCTTGAACGCCGCCGACCGCTTCACCGCCTCGTAGTTGGTGCCCCACGTCCCGCGATGCTTGTTGTATCCTATTTCGATGGCCGCCATGACGTTCTTGTTGAGCTTCACCTTCGCCTGCGCGGCGGGCAGCATGCCCTCGAAGCTCACCTCGTAGGTGACCGCGATGACGCTATCCCCGCCCTTCACGGGATCGTAGCCGGCCGGCCGCCTGCTCGGGTCCAGCACCGGGCCGCCCAGTCCCTGCCAGAACAGGTTGGCGCCGAGGTCCTTGAGGTTGAAGGTGATGACCGCAGCGTTGTCGTTGACGAGGGAGGGTGTCGTCTGGATCTGCCCGGTGGAGACATCGGCCTTCTCCGAGGTGTAGGCGTCCTTGTTGGCATAGGCCTGAACCGTGACGGTACCGCTCGTGACGGGAACGGGCCGGACATCGATGGTGTCGATGGCCGGCAGGAACTGCGACCAGTCGCGCTTCGGGTCGAAGCTGGCGAGCTTGGCATTGGCGGTCGCGTCGTTGAAGCCGAGGCCCGCCTTGAGCGCGGCGACCTGCTCGGTCTGGCCCGCCTTCATCGCCGCGCACAGCTCGAAGGTCTTCGTCGCGACCATCCTCGTCACGGAGTCGCTGGTCACCGCCTTGGCGATCGGGTCGCGAACATCCGGGCGGCTCATGTCGGGCATCGGAAGCGCCAGGGTCATCGTGCAGATGCCACCCGATTCCGCACTGCCGCCGAAATACCAGGTCATGTTGAAGCTCGGCTTGCCGTCCGAATCCAGGAAGAAGTCCGGTCGATCGGCCAGCGCGTAGTAGAGGTTTTGATTTTCGTTGTCGGGGAACAGGATGTAGTTGTTCTTGGTCTTGCCGGTCGGGATGTTCTTGACCGAGATGGCGGGGGAAAACTTCAGCATCGTGCGCTCCAGCGAGGGCGAGGTGAGAGGTTGGAGTGGTCGGGACCCCGGTCCGGCGCGGATCCGGAGTGTCGCTCGGGCGCGGCCGTCACGCGGCGCCCGGATCCGCCTTGCGCCGGATGTCGAACGTCATCCGGACCGTCTCGCGGAACGTCCGCGTGACGAGGATCTCGGTCTTGGACGCGGACTGCGCCTCGCCGAGCTGCTTGCGCAGGTCTTCGGCGACGGCGGCGCGCGCCTTCGCCTCGAGGGGCGCCAGGCGCGAGACCGGAATGGCGCCGCTCAGGACGGTCAGGGTGAGGCTGCCCTCCGCGAGCCCCCACGCCACCGCGGCCGCGCAGGCGTCAGGCTTGCCCAGCTTCGCCGCGGGCCAAGTCTCTGGCGAAGTCTCGGGCGAGGCCGCGAGGTGGCGCAGCACCGGGACGAGATCGCCGGAGATCGTCACCTCCACCGTCTCGGCCAGGGCCAGCGATCCGCTGGCCTCGATGGTCATGAGGCCCGCCCGGCCGCCGAGCGCCGCCGCCGCCGCCTCGGCCTGGGCGGCGTCCAGCGTGACCTGGAACACGGTCCGGTAGGACGACCAGCCGCTGCTCTCGTTCGGTCCGCTCGTCACCGCCTCGCCCTCGTCCGGCGTGATGGACAGGGTGGTCACGGCCTCGGCGAGATCCGCGATCCTGAGATCAATCTCGCTCAGCTCCGGGCGGGCCGCCAGGATCGCCTCGACCGCCGCGGCGACCTCCTCCTCCGTCGCCTCCCAGACGGTCTCGCAGGCGAGAACGCCGCCAGAGCCCGTGCGCATCAGGCTCGCCCGGCGCCGGCCGTCGTCGCTGTCGAAGCGTGGCGCCCCGGGAACGTATTCGAATCGTCCGTCCTTCGCGGCTCCGACGGGATAGCAGTAGAGGCCTCCCGCCTCGAAGCCCTGCGGCAAGTCGGGGCGGTCCGGTTTTTCAGGATCGTCCGGCCGTTCAGTCGTGTTCGACATGATGTCATCTCCCCGTATCGTGCGTTGCCGCAGCGAACAGTTGCAGATCTACCCCCGGCGCCTGGCCGTCGGACCAGGCGGACCCGGTTTCCGCGGGAAGGCGGCGGTAGCGGTAGCGGTTGTCGAACAGGCGGCCGGCGACGTACGCGAACGTCGCGCTCGGCTGTTCAAGGGTGAAATCGAGGATGGTCGACGCGTCCGCCGCGTCCGGGCGGAACTCGTAGCGGGCCTCGCTCACGCCGGCCGCGAAGGTGACGTGGACCGGCACGGCCTGCGGGCCGTAATCGGGGAAGCTCCACAGATCGAGGTCGGCCGACCGTCCCGGAAGCGCGAGGCGGAGGGCCGGCCCCGCCCCCGCCGGATCGCGCGCCGTCACGACGAGGTCGTGATCGCCGTCGGCGTGGAGCAGCAGGCTGGCCGAGGGCCGGTCCGGGGTCAGCGCCAGGGTGTAGGGCGTTCCCGTCACCGCGACCGAGAGGCCGGCCTGCGCGAGGAGGGCCGCGCTCGCCCGGACCGTCAGAAGGCGCAAGGGGGTGTCGGCGGGCCCGAGATGCAGGTAGCGCTTGGAACTGTCGAACCACGGCAGGTGCAGTTCCTCGCCGTCCAGGACGAGGGTGAGGCGGGCCCGGTAGCTCTGCCCCGTGCCGCGCCTGAATGCGAGGTCGACGGTCGCGCTGCGCCGGTCGCGGGGATCGAACGTGACGCTCTGCGGCACGGTCAGGCCGGACCGGGACGAGGCTGTGTCGACGCACAGCGTCACGTCGACCGCCTCGCAATTGACCAGGTCGGACGGGAATCCCGACGCGACCGCCACCCGAAGGGTCAGACGCTCCTCCGGCAGCGGGCCGACGCGGGTGACGGCCGTCACGCGGTCGCGGCCGCCCGCTGCAACGATCGGCGCGAACGGATCGAGGGTGAGCAGCTGTCGCCACCCGACGAGGAGCGGCGTGCTCAAGTCCCATCGGACCGCCCCCCCGCGACGGGAGGCTGCAGCGTCGCATGCGGCCCGTCCGAGATGCGCGGGCAGGGCGCGGGACGGCCGAAATGGTGCAGAACCCGGCCGGCGAGCGCCAGGGCGCGGTCGCGGGGCGGGAGGCCGGGCTCCGGCTCCTCGAGGCGCACCAGTCCGTCCGGGCGCTCGAGGGCCGAGACCAGGTCGTCGACGGGCAGAGACGGGGCGCCGGGATGCCGGGCGCCGAGCTGCGCGATCAGGGCGCCGGGATCGACCGTCGCGGTCGCCCGGACCATCGGCAGGAAGGCCGCGATCGCGCATTCGAGGGCCATGCGCGCCGAGGCGAGCCTTCCCTGCGCGAGCTGGGCGTAGAGAAGGTCCGCGATCGCGACCGGCAGCCGGACGTCCAGCGCCGCCCGCTGCGCGCCGTCCCACATCGCCGGGACGTCGATGCGCTCGGCGCCGCATTCGAAGTACCAGGTGCCGCCGGGGGCGAGCATGGCGGGAAACACGGTGGATCCGGCCGGGACGAGGGACGGTGCCTGGCGCAGCCGGGCGAGATCGCCGCCGGGAACGAGGCCCATATGCAGGCTCGCCGACAGCATCCCGCCGCCGGGGCCGTTCTCGTCGGAGACGAATTCCAGGAAGAAGTCGGGCGATCCCCCCGCCCGGTCGGCGAGCCGCACCGCGCGGGGAACCGCCAGGACGACCCCCTCCGCGCGGTAGGCGGGGAACAGCCAGAAGTCGGTGTCGATCTTCGGCGACTGCAACATCGGAAAGCAGTCCGAGATCGCGAGATGATTGCTGTCGCCCATGGAGATACCGTCAATGCCTCTCGGATCGATAAGTGACGCGATAGATGATTGTCGACACACGATGTCGTATGCACTTTCTAAGAAATCTGTGTTGATTTCTAATCAATCAGAAGGTCGCAACTAGAGTATACTCTATGCCATACCGGCGATATTTTATATTTTCGAACTGATTGATCTTGGCACGACTGCTAAAGTGTCCGCGATCCCTGTCATCGCCAGGCGATCGATTGCTTCGGCGAGTGATACCGGTTTCCGCGGGGGCCGGACGGCGGCCTCCGCCGTTCCGATCCCTTGAACGCGCTAACGTTTTCCGGCGAAGCGAAATCCGCGTCGTCGGCAATGCCGCTCGGTCGCGGGAACGCAGGGCAAAGGCGCACAACACGCTGAGCGCCGGTGCTCCGATTCATGATCCGATCGGTTCGCCGGTCGCTGACGACCTGCGACGCCCGATCGGTCGGACAGCTCGCCGGCGATGGACGAGGAGCGTCACAGGCCGTAATGGTCCGCCCTGTCCGTCCCGTAATTTTTCAATGATCCTAGAGGCTTATTTTTACTTGCATTATTGAAAGCTTGTTCCACCTTGGTCTTGAAAGCTCCGTACTTTTTGACGGCGCCATTGTCGTGCATGTCCGAGGTCGAAGGACGTGCGTTGGCGGTGTGCTGGCTGGTACCTCCTGAATTCCAGTTCTTCACTGCCTCGAATTCAACGTATAGCTCGTAACCCACAGCCGCAGTCCCTCTCCCCACTTCCACACCAGGGAAGGTTGCCTGGAGAGCTTGCATGTATCCTTTCGCCGTGAAGTCGGGACGACGGATCGTGGGCATTGTCATCTCCTGTTAACTTGACGTGTGTCGATGCGGTGACTGGTTCCTCGTCGGTCGTGCTCACGCACCGCATGTGGTCACGACCGAACCTTGTGAGCCGCAGCACCAGCCGTCGGCGATTTGCCCTGACGCAAAGGCCCTCGCTCAGGAACCGCAATCTGCGCATCTTCAGATCTCTGCATTCATGCCAAATAATTTCTCATCTTAAAAAGCAATATTTCTATATTGTGACGCTGACAAGTGATTTATATTGAATATTATTCCAACATGTTGTTCTGAGAGCTGTTTACTAAGATTTCATATATTAGTTTTATATTTCTTTTTTACTTCGAATGTTTCCTCTCCTGCTGTTGCGTCAGCTGTATCGTGATTCGTTGGCGGCGGCAACGCCCACTCCCCCCAAGAAAAAACTGCTTGAATGGAAAAATCATTCCCGCTCATCGCCGCGGCTGACAATATCAACATTTCGTTTCTTTTTGAGGTATCTCCGTTCTACCTTGGACTATGTGGTCAGGTGAATGAGATAAAAGCGGATCCTAAATGTCTCGACCGCATGAAACGGCGGCTTGATGGCCGCATTCTCCATGGTCTGCCTGGTTGCGAGAGCGGGGAGTGTGCCAAGCCGGCTGCATCGCCGGAGCACTGATCAGCCGGCCTGGCCGCGGCCGGCCGGCCGATCCGGCTTTTCGATCGCTGCGCCGAGCGCCGGGCGCTCTCGGTTGGTGCCGATCATCAGTCTATCCCCCGGCTGGCAAGATGACCGGCTAGCAAGATGACCGGCTGTCGGATCAGCCCGCTCGCGGCTGACGTCTCGCAACAAGGGGCCGTTCGCTTCATGACGGCACCATCCGATTCGACCTTGGATCACCGAGCCGGTGCGGGCCGTCGAACGGGGATCATGGTGCTGGCGAGCATGGAGGCGGCGCGCAGGCAGGAGGCGGTCGCCTCGTAACGGCGCGCGCTCGCAGCCATCCCGCTCGACGGCCGGGGACAGCCGCGCGGCGCCGTCGGTCCCGGGCACGGACACAAGAACCAGCGCTGCAATGCCCTCGCGGCGGGAGATCCGGCGGCAGAGCCCGCCACGCGCAGGATGCAGAGACTGTCGTCATGCGCGGCCCGCCGCGATCAGCGCCAGGGCCGCCCCTCGGGCGGGGCTCGGCGGCAGCGCGGCCGCCACGGCTCATCCGGCCTCGGTCCGGCCGTCACTGAGGGTCGGCTCGCGCACGGGCTCGGCGCGGGCGGCGGAGGTCCACATGAGCGATCCGAGGCGGGCGTCAGACGCCCGCCAAGGCCCATACCGCGCGCCTCGCACCCGACCGCGACGCTGCACCGGCGGTCTTGGAAGGGGCAGTGCTTCCCACGAACCTCCCGAACACCGTCGTCGCTCGCTGTGGCGGCGTCAGCGCGGAGGGGATTGATGAGGCCCCGTCCCGGATCCCGTTCCGACGAGAACGCGTCAGAGGCGCTGTCCACGCTCCTCGACGAACGGCGCGCACGGGCCTGCGTCCCGGGCGGAACGATGCCCCGACGGTCACGACTGGGATGGCTGCCAGTTCACGGGACGGCGGCGATCGCCGCCGTCCCGTGGCTCTTCGCTGACGCTGATTGCGCGATCACCCCGCCGGACGGCTGTAATCGACGAATGCAAAATTGTCGGCAGTCAGAGCATCGGGAGTGATACCCTTCAGAAGGATGTTATCCCACGAATTCAGCCAAATCATGGTGTCGCCGCCCACGCCCAAGATCGAGCTTTGCAAGCTGGCATAGTCCGCGACCTGGGATGCATCGAGCCGCAGCAGGTCGTGCCCCGCTGACGAACCGGCGCGGAACCCGCGCACATCGTCACGACCGAAACCGGTCACGAAGCTGAAAACATCTCCGCCTGCGCTGGTGAAGTGATCCGCAGCTCCGGTTGTCGAGACCAGCGATTGCCCCGCAACCAGAGCAGTCTGGCTGTGAGTACCATCATTGTTGGTGAAATCGAGCCGAGCCAACGTCCCGCTGACGTCATATCCGGCGACCATCGTGGTGTAGTTCTTGCCAGTAATGTTGTACGTGGTGGCTGTCCGTGAACCATCGCCTCCAAAATCGGCCTTGAATTTCGATGAGCCGTCCCACAATTTTTCCTCGTACTGCGTGAGCTTACCGGAGGCGTCGTACGCCGCAACGGCGCAGTAATAATCTTTTGTATATTCATAAGTGGTCGTCACGCGCGAACCATCGCTCGCGTAGACCGCCGAAAGACGCGTCGATCCGTCCGGCCTTTTCTGCTCATATCCGACCATCTTTCCGGCGGCATCGTAGGTCGCGTGGGCAAGGCTAAAGGAAGGATCGCCTAGATCATATTGGTAGAAATCCCTCGTCTTATCGGCATGGATCTGATTTTCGGCGGTGAGCACTGGAACGCCGTTGACCTGCTTATAGTTCCATAGATCGGACGATCCATCAGGGAACGTCTGCTTGATGCTGGCCAGATTACCCTGGGAGTCGTACCGTGCCGTGTAGCTCGAGCTGTCGGCCAACAGGGTCGGGCTGGTTGTTCTGTTGCTCTGCCCCGTCCAGGATATTCCGGCCGGGGGCTGCCGAGGACCGATCGCAGTGACCGACGCCGAAAACAGCCGATTCTTGAAATCGTAAGTCCCATTGGTAAATCTTGCATATTCAACATTATTAAATGACACAGAATCAACGCCATAGTTCTGCGTCGTCACCGTCTGATATGCATCCGATATCATTCCTGACCGATAATCTTCGTTGTAGACGATGACGTCCAGGCCATTGCCGCCGCTTATCGAGTCGTTGCCGGCATCGGCGATGATTGTATGAAACCCTTCACCGCCAGCGTAGATCTTGTCATCGCCAGCACCTCCGTAGATCGTCGCCGAATCAATCGCTCGGTCGTAGATCTGGATTTGATCGTTTCCGTCGCCGCCATAAACGATATTGGTGCGAGCCGGTGGAGCGGGAAAATCGCCCCAAGCGTTTGTTGCCGTATATATTGAAAGAAGATCGTCGCCGAGCCCGCCGTCAATCACATTATCCGCATACATCGATCCGACGATCGTGTCGTTTCCTGCCCCCGCATAGAAAGTTGCCTTGCGCCCGGGGCCGACATAATACTCCGCATCGACATAATCGACTTTATCAGATCCAAATAATTGAAAATCCAAGGTCGCGAGATATTTTTGAAAGCCTATGCTCGAATAGATATCGTAGCGCCCGGTCGTCGGATCACGAGGACCAGATCCAGTAAACCAATACTCAGGAAAGGTTGCGTATCCGATATCTTGTAGGCTTGTAAAACCTACCCCTTGCTCATAGATCGGTCGATAGAGCACTGCTCCGTTGACGGACGCTCGCGCGGTCGCGCTATATCCATTGTCGGCAGGGACTATCTGTGTCGATCCCGAAAATGCCATGAAGGCGCCGGCCAATGGACCTATCCATTGGTTTTGCGGATAATAATTGCCGTATCCACCATTTCCGTGATGAAATTCAAGCGTATAACCTACCGCTCCGCCAATAGGAGCATCTCCCATGTAACCGTTCGGGGATGCTCTTAGCGTGAAAAGTCCCATTTTATATCCCCCAACCGGTCGCAATAACGCATCCGGACTTCATATTACCCGGATGAGATTGTGATTAACACAATCTTAGTAGCCTTGCTAGAAATTTCCGAGACATTTCTCTGGCTCGTTAGCAGCACCTCCAAACGATGAAAATTGTACATTTTCCCGAAGACGTCGCCCTCCGAGAAGAATCCCAATAAATTACTGTAGATACAATGCGCATATTTGAATTAGATCCGCTATCGACTCGCAGTATAAATTTTTGTTATCAACCAATGTGTTTACCAGATTGGACTAACACGATATTTTTCGCTGCTCAAATCTTTCTATCCATGAGGACTGGTTCTTTACCACGCGAGACAGAGGTCCGCGAGCGGGCGACGGGATGCGTGTCGGCTCTCGAGTGTGGCCATCTTGCAATTGCGACAAACGAGACGCGCAGCGTACTTGTCAGCACTGCAACCACAAAGGGCATCGGGGAGATTTCAGCACGCTTCGCGCGGAAGCGTCGCCCTGTCGGCTCGATCCGGCACCGGTCCGGAGGGGGGCCAGCCGCCTTCGCTTGCGCCCGCGCATGATCGGCCGGCGAGGAGCCCTCGCCCGGCGCAGGAACCGCGACGCCTATCGCGCGTCCCCGATCGGGATCGCGAAGCCGAGCCGGCGTGCGGCCGCGTTCACCGCCTCCAGGATGGCGCGCTCGTCGCGCGCGATCAGGCTCGACAGGCCGCCGATCCCGAGGCCGCTGAGGCCCTGGCTCTCGGGGGAGGTCGGGACGGGGATGCAGAGGATGCCGGCCCCATGCGTCACCTGGCCGAGCGAGAGCGCGTAGCCGCGAGCCCGGATGGCGGCGAGATCGCGGAGCAGGTCCGCGTCGTCCGGCACGTCCGGCGCGTCGTTCCAGATGTTGGCCAGGGCTGTCGCCCCGACGCCGGCGGCGCCCCGGGCCGCGATCCGCTCCCGCGTCTGCGCGGCGACGTGCAGGACCGCCTCATCCGGCATCCGGGAGAGCAGCAGCAAGCCCATGCCTGAGCGCACCAGCGGCAGGCGATCGCCGACCTTGATCTCCAGGCGCATCGGGTGGCGGCTCGGGATCACGTCGACGTAGCGCACGCAAAGGTCCGAGGGCACGCCGAGCAGGATCGTGTGCCCGGTGGCCGTCGCGACCTCATCCATCAGGGCGCGGACATCCGCCCGCGGCGCGGCGGGGTCGACCCAGCGGCCCAGCGCCGCGACCCGGCTGCTCGGCTTCACGCTGCGACCGTCCGGCCCGAGCACGAGGTAGCCGTGATTCACCAGGCTCTGGACGAGGGTCGAGGTGCTCGATTGCGGGTAATCGAGCCGCGACGCGAGTTCCGAAACCGTCACGGGACGCTGAACCGCGTCGCAATATTCCAGGATCTCCAGTGTCCGCATCGACGACTTGACCGTGACGCCGGCGGCCTTGGCGGTTCGGGTGCGGGGCAACGGCTCCTCCATGATCATATAGATGATATTATTAATCCGATTGACGATCAAGAGACGACAAACTAGCGTCTTGGGTGGGAAGGAAACCTCATGGATACGGCACAGGGCTTCTGGCCCGCGCGTGCGGACGACGACCTCGTCCGCCGGCTGCGGGCGTTCGTCGCCGAGACCATCGTCCCGGCCGCTCACGAGATCGACGAGCGAGACCTCTATCCGACCGAGATCGTCCGGACGCTGGCGGCGCTCGGCTGCAACACGATCTGCCTGCCCACGCGCTACGGCGGCGGCGGCGCGCCCCACGCCGCCGCGGCAGCGGTCTGCGAGGAGGTCGGCTACGGCAGCGCCGCGGTCGCGATCTCGCTCATCACCATCTTCCAGGCGCAGACGATCATTCGCCTGTTCGGGTCGGACAGCCTGAAGGACCGCTACCTGCCGCGCTTCGCGCAAGGCATGATCGCTTCCTACGCGCTGACCGAGGCGTCGCATGGCAGCGACATCCGGACGCTCGACACCAAGGCCCGCCGCGACGGCGAGTCCTGGATCCTCGACGGCGAGAAATCCTTCATCACCTCGGGCTCGCAGGCCGAGTTCTTCGTGATCCTGGCCGAGACCGAGACGGGCGTCTCGGCCTTCGCGGTGCCGCGCGAGAGCCCGGGCCTCTCGTCCTATATCGGGCACAACTCGGCGACCTTCGGCCTGCGCAACGGTCCCCACGTCAACATCCGGCTCGACGGCGTGCGCCTGCCCCTCGACCACCTGATCGGCCAGGACGGCAAGGGCGTGCGCCAGGCCGTCACCACCCTGGACTACTCGCGCACGCTGGCCGCCGCGATCAGCATCGGGATCGCCCGCGCGGCCTTCGACGCCGCCCTCGCCCATACGCGCAGCCGGGTCGCCTTCGACCGGACGGTGATCGAGTTCCAGGGCATCCAGTGGTACTTCGCCGACATGCTGGCCCGCATCGACGCGGCGCGCCTGCTGGTCTACCGCGCGGCCGAGGCGCTCGACGCGCCCGACCACGCCGACGTCCTGCGCACCGCGAGCGCCGCCAAGCTCGTCGCGGCCGAGGTCGCGACCGAGGTCGCCTCGAAGGCCGTGCAGGTCTGCGGCGCCTACGGCACGATGGTCAACGCGCCGTTCAACCGGTTCTTCCGGGATGCCAAGACTTACGAGATCGGCGGCGGCTCGACGGAGGTGCTCAGGAACACGCTCGCCAAGTACATCGTCAAGCAGGCGGCGGCGTCGTGATCGCGGATCTTCTCGCCGCGCAGGCCGCGCGCCGGCCCGATGCGCCCTTCATTGTCACGGCCGAGGGCCAGCACGGCTACGCAGGGGTCTGGAGCCTTGCGCGCCGCTTCGCCTCCCGCCTCGCGGAGGCCGGCATCCGGCCGGGCGACCACGTCGCGCTGATCGCCGGCAACTCCGTCGCCTACCTCGTCGCCTGGTTCGGCATCCAGGCGGCCGGGGCGGTCGCGGTCTGCCTCAACAACCAGGTGATGGGCGAGCGGATCGACTACCTGGTCGGCCAGTCGGACGCCACGCTCGTCGTCGCCGACGAGGCCTGGCTCGCGGCCCGTGCGGGCGACCTGCGCGAGGCGCGCGCCGCCCTGCCCCGGCTGCGGCTCCCGGCGGACACGGATCTCGACGCCGTCCTGGCCGAATGGCCGGAGGGGGAACCGGTGGCCCGCGCGGCCTGCGACCTCTGCACCATCCTCTACACGTCGGGCACGACCGGACTGCCCAAGGGCGTGATGTGCGCGCAGGCCGGCTACCTCGCCACCGGGCGCGAGACCGCCCGCATCCTCGACCTGGCTGAGGACGACCGGATCTTCGTCTACCTGCCGCTGTTCCACACCAACCCGCAGATGTACGCGGTGATGGGCGCGCTCACCGCCGGGGCGTCGCTGGCGATCGCGCCGCGCTTCTCGGCCAGCGCCTTCTTCGCGGATGCCCGGCGCCTCGGGGCGACGGGCTGCACCTTCGTCGGCACCGTGCTCGCCATCCTGGCCGCCCGCTACGACGCGCGCGTACGCGACCACTCCTTGCGCTTCGCGATCGGCGGCGGCACCACCCGGGCCCTCGCCGAGACGATCGAGGAGCGGTTCGGCGTCAAGGTGCACGAACTCTACGGCATGACCGAGATCGGCGGCTGGGTCTCGGGATCGACCGCCGCCGACCACCGCCTCGGCTCGGCGGGCCAGGTTCGGCCCGACATGGAGGTAATGATCGTCGATGCCGCCGACGAGCCGGTCCCGCCCGGAGAGCGCGGCGAGATCGTCGTGCGGCCGCGCCGGCCGAACCTGATGCTGCTCGGCTACTACAACAAGCCCGAGGCGTTCGGCGCAGCCTGCCGCAATCTCTGGTTCCATACCGGCGACGTCGGCAGTTTCGATGCCGACGGCTTCCTGTCATTCCACGGCCGCACCAAGGAGATCATCCGCCGCGGCGGCGAGATGATCGCCCCGCAGGAGATCGAGACCGCGCTGCGCAAGCTGCCGGGCATCCTCGACTGCGCGATCGTCGCCGTCCCCGACCCGATCATGGGCGACGAGATCAAGGCGGCGATCGTCGCCGAGGACGATTTCGACCTGTCGTCCCTGCGCCGGGACCTCGCCCGGGCGCTGCCGGCCTTCATGCTGCCCCGCTACGCCGAGCGCGTGGCGCAGATCCCCAGGACCGAGACCGAGAAGATCATCCGGCGCGAGCTCGAATATCTCGACCATCGCGTCGTCGATCTGAAGGGACGATGACCCGAACGGACAAGACGAATCCATAACAATGATCTGAGGGAGGACCTGTCATGAATGTGACCAGGAGGACGTTCGCTGCGCTCGCCGGCGCGGCCTGCCTCGTCGGCGGCCGGGCGCGCGCCCAGGAGCGAGCCCAGGAGCGCGACGAGGTCGTCAGGCTCGGGGTCCTCACCGACATGACCGGGATCTTCGCCGACCTCACCGGCAACGGCTCGGTCGAGGCCGCCCGGATGGCGGTGGAGCGCTTCGGCGGCAGCGTCGGCGGCCGCCGCATCGAGGTGGTCTCCGCCGACCACCAGAACAAGGCCGACGTCGCCTCGGCGATCCTGCGCAAGTGGTACGACCAGGACGGCGTCGACGCGGTGTTCGACTTCGCGAACTCGGCCTGCGCTCTCGCGGCGGTGCCGATCACCCGCGAGCGCAACAAGGTGATGATCCCCTCGGGCGTCGGCACGACCGACCTCACCGGCCCGCAATGCTCGCCCAACACGATCCACTGGACCTGGGATTCCTACGGCAACGCCAATGCGCTGGTGAAGGGCGTGCTCGCGCAAGGCGGCAAGCGGTGGTTCTTCATCACCGTCGATTACGCCTTCGGCACCAGCCTGGAGACCACCATCTCGGCGCTGGTCAAAGCGCAGGGCGGCACGGTGGCGGGCGCCGTCCGTCATCCGCTCGGCGCGCCGGATTTCAGCTCCTACCTCCTCACCGCGCAGGCCTCGGGCGCCGACGTCATCGTGCTGGCCAATGGCGGCGTCGACCTGTCGAACGCCGTCAAGCAGGCGCGGGAATTCGACATCACGACGAGCCGCTACCGGATCGTCGCGCCGCAATTCAACCTGGCGGTGGCGCACGCGGCGGGACTGGCGAACACGCAAGGCATGCTTGCCGTCGGCAGCATGAACTGGACCGACTCCGACACCACGCGAGCCTTCGCGACGGCGCTCGCCAAGCGCAACAACGGCATCCATCCGGACGCGCTCCAGGCGGGGGTGTATTCCTCGGTCCTGTTCTACCTCCAGGCGGTCCGGGAGGTCGGCTCGGCCAAGGACGGGCGCGCCCTCGTCGACTACCTGAAGTCGATTCCGATCGACGACCCGCTCCTCGGCAAGGGCCGCGTGCGGGTGGATGGCCGCTTCGTCCACCCGGTGCAGCTCTACCGCATCAAGACGCCCGCGGAGTCGAGCGGCCCCTGGGACCTGTTCCAGACGCTCAGTTCCATCCCGGGGGACGAGGCCTTCCGCCCGCTCGACCAGGGCGGCTGTCCCCTGGTGCGGGCATGAGCGGGCCGCGCAGGGTTGCGGTCATCGGGCTCGGCGAGGTCGGTACCGTCTTCGCCCGGGCCCTCCTCGCGCGGGGCATCGCGGTCGCGGTCGCCTCGCGGGCGGG
>JAEWKL010000464.1 GCA_023386115.1 Pseudomonadota bacterium | reverse complement strand
GGGCTCCAGGGATCGCAGAGATTTCTGGAGGGCTCCTTCGAGGCCGCTACGCGGCACCTCAGGATGAGGTCGTGGGTAGGATTGAGAAATGACGCGCGGTGCCGGCCCAGCGAGTCAAACAGGCTCTAAGACATCGATCGAACACTCTCCGAGTCCTGCCCATCGGAGCGTGCGGCAGCGCCCCCGGTCGCAGGGCTCGGCGCGACTCGAAACTTATACCAACGGCCTAAGATGCTGACGCATCAGGCCGTTGATCCATCTCGAATTTTCGACGCTAAGCCAGAGGCTTGGCGACAATTCGAGAACGGACCCAAAGGTCGTTTTCAACGACCGTTGATATTAGTTGGAACCTGACACAGGTGTGGGAGACACGAGAGATGACTGCTTTGCCCCATCGGCGCCTCGGCAGCGCCGGCCCCCTCGTCTCGACCCTCGGCCTCGGCTGCATGTCGCTCTCGGGCGTCTACGGCGAGGCGGACGAGGCCGCCTCGATCGACCTGATCCGCCGCTCGGTCGAGGCCGGCATCGACTTCCTCGACAGCGCCGACATGTACGGCTGGGGCCAGAACGAGGAGGTGGTCGGCCGCGCGCTGAAAGGTCTGCGCGACCAGGTGGTGCTGGCCACCAAGTTCGGCCAGATCCAGAATCCGGGTGGACCCAACGGAGTGAACGGCACGCCGGCTTACGTGCAGCAGGCCTGCGAGGCCTCGCTGAAGCGGCTCGGCGTCGAGGTGATCGATCTCTACTACCAGCACCGGGTCGACCCCTCCGTGCCGATCGAGGACACGGTCGGCGCGATGGCCCGCCTCGTCGAGCAGGGCAAGGCGCGCTTCCTCGGCCTCAGCGAGGCCTCGCCGGCGACGATCCGTCGGGCCCACGCCGTGCATCCGATCGCCGCGGTGCAGACCGAGTACTCGCTGCTCTATCGCCAGGAGGCGGAGGCGACCCGGGCGACCACCCGCGAACTCGGCATCGGCTTCGTCGCCTACAGCCCGCTCGGGCGCGGCTTCCTCACCGGGGTGATCCAGGATCTCTCCCAGGTCGACGGCCGGCGTGCCGCCCATCCCCGCTTCCAGGCGGAGAACTTTTCGGCCAACCGGGCCCTGGTGGCGCGAGTGGAGGAGATCGCCCGCCAGAAGGGCTGCACGCCCTCGCAAGCAGCGCTCGCCTGGCTGCTGGCGCAGGGCGACGACGTGGTGGCGATCCCTGGCACGCGCCGATTCGACCGGGTCGAGGAGAATCTCGGAAGCCTTCGGGTCGCTCTCTCGCCCGAGGATGTCGCCCGCATCGCCGCCGCCGTGCCGGCGGGCGCCGCGTCGGGGACGCGCTACCCGGCCGGTGCCATGGGGGCGGTGTACAAGGTGGGAGCTTAAGTGCACCTCACACAACTCCCGCTGCGCTGACGCCGCCTCAGCGAGCGACGACGGTGGCCGGGAGTTTCGTCAGAGACACTAAGCCATGCGCTCCGCCGCCCAGGCGATGTGGTCGTCCATGAAGGTCGAGATGAAGAAGTAGGAGTGGTCGTAGCCCTCACGCATGTTCAGCGTGAGCCCGATGCCGGCCTTCTGGCAGGCCTCCTCCAGGAGCCAGGGACGAAGGCCGTCATCGAGGAAGGAATCGGCTGTGCCCTGGTCGACGAGGAATTCGGGGAAGCGGTGGCCGTCCTCGATGAGCGCGGTGGCATCGTGGCGCCGCCACGCGGCCGCGTCCTCGCCGAGGTAGCGCGCGAAGGCGGGCTTCGACCAGCCGGCGGTCGAGGGCTGCACGATCGGCGCGAAGGCGCTGCACGAGCGGAAGCGGTCGGGATGGCGCAGCGCGATGGTGAGCGCGCCATGCCCGCCCATCGAGTGGCCGACAATGCCCTGGCGTCCCATGTCGACCGGGAATTCACGGGCGACGAGGGCCGGCAACTCCTCGGTGACGTAGGACCACATGTGATAGTTGCGGTCGTACGGCGCCTGGGTGGCATCGACGTAGAACCCGGCGCCGCAGCCGAACTGCCAGTTGTCGGGCTCGTCCGGCACCTCCGGCCCGCGCGGGCTGGTATCGGGGGCGACGATGGCGATGCCGTGCCGGGCGGCGGCGCGACGGTACTCGCCCTTGTCCATCACGTTGGCATGGGTGCAGGTCAGGCCGGACAGGTACCACAGCACCGGCACCTTTTCGGCTTCCGCCTGCGGCGGCAGGTAGACCGCGAAGGTCATCGGACAGCGCGTGGTCTCGGCCTCGTGCCGGTACACGCCCTGGATGCCGCCATGCGAGCGGGCCTTCGAGACTGTTTCCATGATGCCGTGATCCCCCCTCGCCTCTCGCCGGACCCGGCGGCACCATCAGACGCCGCCGGGCTCATGGACATTGGATGTCTCTCACACAACTCCCGGCCACCGTCGTCGCTCGGTGCGGCGCCAGCGCGGCGGGAATTGTGTGAGGTGCACCTAGAACACCACTACCGAGCGGATCGACTTGCCCTCGTGCATCAGGTCGAAGCCGTGATTGATCTCTTCCAGCGGCATGGTGTGGGTGATCAGGTCGTCGATGTTGATCTTCCCCTCCATGTACCAGTCGACGATCTTCGGCACGTCGGTCCGGCCGCGGGCGCCGCCGAAGGCCGAGCCCTTCCAGACACGGCCGGTGACGAGCTGGAACGGACGGGTCGAGATCTCGCGCCCGGCCTCGGCCACGCCGATGATGATCGATTCGCCCCAGCCGCGGTGGCAGCATTCGAGCGCCTGGCGCATCACGTTGACGTTGCCGGTGCAGTCGAACGAGAAGTCGGCGCCGCCGCCGGTCACGTCGAGGATCGCCTGCACGACCTTGTCGCTGCCGACCTCGTTCGGGTTGATGAAGTGGGTCATGCCGAACTTCTCGGCCATCGCCCGCTTGTCGGGGTTGATGTCGACGCCGATGATCTTGTCGGCGCCGACCATGCGGGCGCCCTGGAGCACGTTGAGGCCGATGCCGCCGAGACCGAACACCACCACGTTGGCACCCGGCCATACCTTGGCGGTGTAGATCACCGCGCCGATGCCGGTGGTCACGCCGCAGCCGATGTAGCAGATCTTGTCGAAGGGGGCGTCCTCGCGGACCTTCGCGAGCGCGATCTCGGGCAGCACGGTGAAGTTCGAGAAGGTCGAGCAGCCCATGTAGTGGTACACGGTGTTCGCGCCCGGGCTGGCACCGGTGGACTCGCAGCGGAACCGGCTGGTGCCGTCCGGCATCACGCCCTGGCCTTGCGTCGCGCGGATCGCCGTGCAGAGGTTGGTCCGCCGCGACAGGCAGGACTTACAGTTGCGGCATTCCGGCGTGTAGAGCGGGATGACGTGGTCGCCGGGCCTCAAGGTCGTCACGCCGGCCCCGACCTCGCGCACGATGCCGGCGCCCTCATGGCCGAGGATCGCCGGGAACTTGCCCTCGGAATCGAGGCCCGACAGCGTATAGGCGTCGGTATGGCAGATGCCGGTCGCCATCACCTCGACCAGGACCTCGCCGGGCTTCGGCCCTTCGAGGTCGATGGTCTCGATGGTGAGGGGCTTCTTGGCTTCCCAGGCAACGGCCGCGCGCGTCTTCATATCGTCTCCAACCGGATCGTCTTCGCGTGAGAGCGTGGCGCCCCGTCAGCCGGGGCCGCGGCTCGGACCGCTCGCTGAATGGCCCGATCTGTGCTGCGATTTGATGAACGCCGCAACGCCGCGAGAGAGCAGACTTTAGTCCAGAGTCGGAAGGCAGGCCCGCATCAGGACATGCTGCGCGTCACTCCCCCGGCCGGTCGCGGATCCTCGCCTCCTGGAACGCGCCGTAGAGCTCCTCCAGGTGGGACGCGATGTACTCGCCGAAAGGGCCTGCATCCTTCGCGGTCAGGGACAGTCTGAAGCTCTTCCCCGATCGCCGGCAGGTCGCCTCGACGGATCGGTCGGGTGCCGCCCAGGTGATGGCCTGCGGCTCGAGGGTCCGGCGGACCTGCGGCTTGCGCCCGGTCTTGATCGCCGCCAGGAGATGGCCGAAGCGTTCCGGCCCGTCCTTCGCCAGGAAGTCGGCCGATTGCACCACCTCGCGGGCGAGCTCCGCCTTGGCAGGGAACGCCACCAGCTTCTTCAGCTCCTCCCAGCGGTCGCGGCCGACGCCTCTTGCCGCGCCGAGCGCGTCGATCACCGGGCCGGGCACCGTCTCGGCCACCGACAGCATCCGCGACAGGAGCGTGTCGTCCACCGTCAGGGCCGCCTTGATCGTCGCCTTGCTCTGCCCCATGCCGGAGAGCTTGCGGGCGAACAACGCCTTCTCGATGAACGACAGGTTGGCCCGCGCAGCGTTCTCCTGGCCTTGCGCGACGATGTGGGCGATGTCCTCGATCGTCTTGACGACCGCCCGGACCTCGCGCCCGAGTTCGCGCGCCACCCGCACCCGGCGGTGGCCGTAGACGATCATGAACCGCCCGTCCCGCTCCGGATGCGGCCGCACCAGGACCGGGGTCGACTGGCCGTGCTCGGCGATCGCGTCGCGCAGGCGCGCGTAATCCTCGTCGTCCTCGTCGATCCGGTCGGAGACGAAGGACGCGTCGATCAGGCCGGGATCGAGGCCGACGATCGCCTCGCCGTCCGACATCCGCCTCGTGTTCTCCGCCATCTCCTCGATCGAGCGCGTCATCGACCGGGCGGCGCCGCGCCGGGCGACCTCGGTGCTCGGCTCGGAGATCGGCGCGTCGAGGATGTTGACGAGGAGGTTCTTACGCATCGCGCATGGCTCCTATCCTGTTGCGGTCACGCAGGAATCCGGCGTCCTGCACGGCTGTCAAACCCGCCGGCCCCAGGCCTGGTGGATCAGCCCGGCAATCTCCTCGTTGACGGCGTTCACCGATTCGATGGCGCGGTCGTAGGTCGAGCGGATCATCTGCCCGCGCTCGACCTCGTAAAGCGATTGGTTGGTGATGCCGGCATCCGAGATCGCCGTCGATTTCAGCATCTGGTGGCGCAGCATGTTCTTCGGAAACAGCACCTGCATGAAGCCGACCATCTGAGCCTGCGGGCCGTCGGTCGGCTCGTAGCGGGTGACGAGGTAGCGGAACCATTGCAGGTTCACCGCCGCCCCGGCATCGGCGATCGATTTCAGGATGCCGCCCAGCATCAGCAGGAACTGGCTCATCGACATCACGTCGAGCATCTGCGGATGGATGGTGACGAGGACCGAGGTCGAGGCGGTGAGCGCCGTCAGCGTCAGGTAGCCGAGCTGCGGCGGGCAATCGATCACCACCACGTCGTAGCTTTCGTCGACCTCCTTCAGCGCATTGGTGATGCGCGTGAAGAAGGTGCGTCCCTCCGGATTGCGGTTCGAGGCGGCGAGCGGCGTGTCGTACTCGTATTCCTGCAGGTCCAGGCTGGCCGGCACGATGTCGAGGCCCGGGAAGTTGGTCGGCCGGATGATCTCGGAGAGCGGCCGCTTCTTGTCGTCGTAGCGCAGGGCCTCGTAGATCGAGGGCGCCTTGTCGAGCTCCGGCTGGATGCCGTGCAGGGCCGAGAGCGACGCCTGCGGGTCGAGGTCGATCGCCAGCACCCGGTGCCCGGTCAGCGCCAGAAACTGGGCGAGATGCGCCGCCGTCGTGGTCTTGCCGCTGCCGCCCTTGAAGTTCACCGTCGAGATGATCTGCATCCGCTCGCCGGCGCGGCGATGCGGCACGTAGTGCTTGAGCTCGGAGCGCCCGTGCCGGTCGAGGTATGTGCGAAGCTCCAGCATCTGCTCGGCGGTGTAGGAGCGCCGGCCGGAGGTGGAGGTCGCGGGGACAGGACCCTTGCCCTCGAGATGGAGCTTCTTGATGTTGGAGGGCGTGACGCCGAGGAAATACGCGACCTCAGCCAGCGAGAACGGCCGCAAGCCCTTGGTGGCGTTCGGCGGATGATGCTCCATGCGGAGCATGCTCAACTTGTCGGAGATGAGGCCGCCCTGACGGAGAATGATCTCATGGAAGCTGACGGCCTCCATGCCCTCTGCTGGCACCGACATGTCCATCCGCATTGCGCCCCAAGTAACGCTTTTCCGGGCCGATCCCCGTGATAAGCGTTATTATGCGCGATTCCCGCTGTGCGGCCAAGCTTTTTAAGGTTGACAAATCCTTAACAGCGAGTCCGACGCGGATCGCTGGTTCCGGTCCGACGCCAAGGCCGTCGTAGCCCGCATCAAGTCCCGGAGATACCGGCGGTTTTGCCCGATCTGCACGGCTGTCAAACCCGACGCCCGCGTCAACGACGGCGCGGAAGGCGGTCCGGGGCGTCGGCAGGGTACCACGGGGCGTCGGGTGCGGCGTCGTAATGCCGGCGCTTGGCCGCGTACATCTGCGCGTCCGCCCGGGTGATCGCTGCCTTGAGCGGTCCCTCGCCGGTCCAGGTCTCGACGCCGAGGGCGGCGCTGAGCGGGGAGGGTCCGGCTTCGAGCGCCGCCAGGATCCGCCGCATCAGGGTCGCAGCGTCATCAAACCCCATCCAGGGAAGCAGGAGCACGAACTCGTCGCCACCGATCCGGGCCGCGCGGGCCGGCGCCGCAGCCTGCTGCTCCAGGATGGCCGCGAAAGCGCGGATCAGGGCGTCGCCCGCCTCGTGGCCCAGGAGATCGTTCGTCTCCTTGAGCCCGTTGAGGTCGGCCACGATCACCGACACCGGCACGGGGGACATGCTCTCGAACCGGTCGAGATCCGCCTCGTAGCCCGCGCGGTTGAGGAGGCCGGTCAGCGGGTCGGTGAGACTCAAGGTCTCCAGGCGCGCCTCCTCCTGCCGACGCTGCTCCTCGCGGGCGGTGATGTCCTCGATCGAGATCAGGTAGCGGTCCCACGCCGCCTCGGATCCCGGCAGCATCTGGCCGGCATAGCTCACGTCGATCACCCGCCCGGCGACGGTCCGGTTGCGGGTGACGAGCCGCGCCTGGGTCGCGCCGCTCCAGAGCTGGCACAGAACCTCGACCAGCGCCGTGGCGTGCGGGTCGTGGAAGAGGGTGGGGATATGCGCGAACAGCTCGGCCTCGTCCCGGGCCTCGTAGGTCAGAAGCGTCTGGCGGTTGATCCGGACGATCCGGATCAGCCTCTGGCAGGTCAGGAGATGCTCGGGGTCGCGCAGCCAGAGACGCAGATCGGTCATCCCCTCGCTCGCCCACCCGTCCAGGCGGGTCTTCAAGGCACTGAGATCCTGCAGCCACAGCGACGTGGGGGCGAGATCGAACAGTTGCATCGCGAGATCGCCACCCGGTGGCGTGGTCTGCATCATCGAAGCGGCGCGGTTGAACGGTCGGTCGAGCCTGTCTGGCTCGCCGTGATAGCGCATCGTCGCGTCGATGACAGGTGCAGTCGTTAGGTCTTTGTGGACCGGAGGCGGCCCGTCGCCGGCCCTCGGTTCCACCGCAATCAGCCGAGCCTATCCGGCAGCGGCGAAGCGGCCGAGCGCGAAGGGCCGGGTGTCGATCCGGCTGCGTCCCTCCGTCAGGAGCTCGGCCACGACGAGGCCGATGCCGGCCGAATGCTTGAAGCCGTGGCCGGAGCAGGCCGACACCACCAGGACCCGAACCTGGGCCGGATGCCGGTCGATGATGAAGCCCCGGTCGGGCGTGACGGTATAGAGGCAGGCGGCGGCCTGAGCGACACGCGGCGTGGCACCGGCGAGGCGCCCGGCGACGTGGCGGCGGTACATCTCGGCCGATTCCGCCGGGCGGACCGCGCGGTCGGCTTTGTCGGCGGTCGTGCTGTCCGCGTATTGCTCGGTCGCGACCTTGACGCTGGCCTCGCCGGCTTGCGGCGGGAAGCCGTAGAAGTAGTCGGTATCCGTGGTGCCGTGCATCCAGATATAGACTGGCGCGTCGGGGCCGTAGGCGCGGCCGTCGTCGAGCGCGTACCAGTGCAGGAGCTGGCGCTTCACGGCGAGCAGGCGGTCGAACGGCGCGCCGACGAACGGCGCCGTCCAGGCACCGGCCGAGACCACGACCTCACCGGCTCGGATCACGCCGGACGCGGTCTCGACGCGCACGCCGTCACCGTCCTCGGCGATCGACAGGACCTCGGTTCCGGTGCGGATCGTGGCGCCGAGCGCGGTCGCGCGGGCGAGCTGCGCGGCGATGCAGCGTTCCGGGCGCACGAAGCCGCCACCGGGCTCATAATAGGCGATCTCACCACCGTCGAGGCCGAGGAATTGCGGGAAGCGGCGGGAGACCTCGCGCCCGTCCAGCACCTCGTGAGGGATGCCGAACGCGCGGGCGGCGTCGATCGAGTTCTGCACGAAGTTCGGCTTGCCGTGATGCGAGGCCGTGCCGGTTCCGGGAGCCATCACGAGGGCGCCGCAGGCGTGAAGCAGGCTTTCGCCGGTCTCGGCTTCCAGCTCGCGCCAGATCCGGTGCGACTCGAGGACGAGCGGCACGTAATCGCGCCCCTCGCCGATCGCCTGCCGGGTGATGCGCGTCTCACCGTGGCTCGATCCCATCGTGTGCGGGGGTACGAACCGGTCGAGCCCGATCACCGACACGCCTCTCTTGGCCAGCTGGTAGAGCGCCGCGCTGCCCATGGCCCCGAGGCCGATCACCAGACAATCCACCCGCTCACCCATCACGGCCCCGCTCGTTCGCCTCAGGGGGAGGCTGCCCGAGCGGAGGACCGCCCGGCAAGCCTCTCATCGGCAGGGCAGGGGACGCGACAGGGCAGGGCTTGGCGCACCTCACACCACTCCCGGTCGTCGTCGCTCACCGTGGCGGCGTCGGCGCAGCGGGAGTGGTGTGATACCGCCGCGCCTTCGAACGGATCCGTTCGAAGG
>JAEWKL010000457.1 GCA_023386115.1 Pseudomonadota bacterium | reverse complement strand
CTACACGAGGACGCCGCCCCTCATCGTCACCCTGGCGGAAGCCGGCCAGCGCCTGCGGGCGCCGGTGAACGCGACGCTCGTCGTGCGGGTCGCCGGCGCCTCCGACGCGACCGTGACGCCGGGCGCGGGGCTGAAGCCCCTGCCCGCCACCGCACCGGCCCGGCCCGATCTGCGCGAGGAGCGCTTCACGCTCACCGGCGGCACCGCCGAGATCACGGTGCAGACGGGATTTGCCAGCACGCACCGGCTCACGATCGAAACCATTCCCGACCGGCCGCCGGAGATCGCCTTCGCGGGCCAGCCTGAGACCAACGGGCGCGGCACCTTCACCCTCGCCTACCGGGCGAAGGACGATTACGGCCTGGCCTCGGCGGAGGGGATCGTCGAGCCGCAGGCGAAGGGGCGCAGCTTGGTGCCGCCGCCGCGGCTGACCCTGAGCTTGCCGGCGGATGCGCAGGGGACCAGCGACACCCGCACCCTGATCGACCTCACCGACAACCCCTGGGCCGGCGCCAAGGTGCTGCTGACCCTGGTGGCCAAGGACGAGGCGGGGCAGGAGGGGCGTTCCGCCCCCCTCGCCTTCACCCTGCCGGGCCGGTTCTTCACCAAGCCGCTCGCGCGCTCGCTCGCCGAGGAGCGCCGCCGCCTCGTCCTCGATCCGGACGGGAGCCGGGCCCGGGTCGAGACCTCCCTCGACGCCCTGCTGATCGCACCCGAGCGGTTCACGCCGCAATGGGGCGTCTTCCTCGGCCTCAAGGAGGCGGAGCGGCGCCTGCGGGCGGCGAAGACCGACGAGGCCCTGACCGAGGTCGCCGACCTCCTCTGGACCATGGCCTTGCAGATCGAGGAGGGCGACCTCTCGGATGCCGAGAAGGCGCTCCGTGCCGCCCAGGACCGGCTCAAGGATGCGCTCGACCGCGGCGCCTCCGACCAGGAGATCGCGAAGCTCACCGAGGAGCTGCGCCAGGCCATGGACCGCTTCCTGAAGGAATTCGCCCAGCGCCAGCAGCAGAACCCGCAGAATCCCGGGCAGCAGAACCAGCAGGCCGACCGCACGGTGACGCCGGACGACCTCGCGAAGATGCTCGACCAGATGCAGGAGGCGATGAAGCGCGGCGACGTGGCGGAGGCCCAGCGCCTGCTCGACCAGCTCCGCGGCATCCTGGAGAATTTGCAGACGGCGCAGCCCAACTCGCGCATGTCGGACCCCACCGCCCGGGAGATGAACCGCCAGATGCAGGACCTGGAGGCGATGGCGCGCGAGCAGCAGGGCCTGCGCGACGAGACCTTCCGCCAGGGCCAGGAGCGCCGCTTCGGCAATCGGAGCCAGCCGCAGCAGCCGGGCCAGCAGGGCCAGCGCCAGCCCGGTCAGCGCGGCCAGCAGGGTCAGCCTCAGGGGCAGGACGGCCAGCAGCAGGGCCAGCGCGGCCAGAAGGGCGGCGAGAAGCAGGGCGGCGAGAAGCAGGGCGGCTTGGGCGACCGCCAGCAGGCCCTGCGCCAGCGCCTCGAGGACCTGCAGCGCCGCATGAAGGAACTCGGCATGCAGGGCGAGCAGGGCCTGTCCGACGCCGAGCAGGCGATGCGCGAGGCCGAGAACGCCATCGGCCAGGGGCAGGACGGCTCCGCGGTCGACGCGCAGGGCCGCGCCCTCGAAGGGCTGCAGCGGGGCGCGCAGGGCATGGCCCAGCAGATGCAGCAGATGGGTCAGGAGGGCGAGGGCCAGCAGGCCGATGGGCAGCAGGGCCAGGGCAACCCCAACCAGCCCGGCCGGCAGGGCGCCCGCGACAACGATCCCCTCGGCCGTCCAACCCGCAGCCGCGACTTCTCGGACGGCCGCGTCCGCGTGCCCACCGCCGAGGAATCCGGCGTCGAGCGGGCCCGGCGCATCCTGGAAGAGTTGCGCCGCAAGCTCGGCGATCCGAGCCGCCCGGCCGAGGAGCTCGACTACTTCGAGCGCCTGCTGCGGCGGAACTGAACCCCGGGGCGACGGTGCGGCGGCCGTCGCCGCCGGCCGGGAGAGACGCCCGGACCGCTCCTGCGTCGCGGGGCCGCCTCCCCGTGCGGTCCCGATCCGCCCTATGAGGCCGCTTCACCGAGAGCAACACCCGATCGCACGCCGATCGGGTGTTGCTCTATGCCTCAGATTTTGCCGCATTTTCTACGACGGACCAGCATCCGCTTCGTCGAAAAATGCTCTCGCGAGCCTCTCCGGATGTCCAGCAACACCCTCGTTCTCGTTGCCTGCCTGGCGGTCGCCGTGGTGCTGCTGTTCGGCCTCGCCAACATGCTGCGCGGCGGCAGCGCCAACGTCTCGCAGCGCCTGATGCGCCTGCGCGTGGTGCTCCAGTTCGTCGCCATCCTGGTCATCATGGGCGTGCTGTGGTGGCGCGGCGGGTGACGCAGCGCGACTGTGGCGGGGCAGACGCAGGGGGTGGAAATCCGCGCGGGGACGGATTGTCCGGCGAGACGAGACACGAACCATCTGGCTAGGGTGAGCCTCGCCCCAGCAACGGGGCGGTGGACCCGTTCGACAGATGCGCGTTACCCTTCCGAGCCTCGCCGCGGCGATCGCCACTGCGACCGTACTGGCCGCACCGGCCGCCCTGGCCGCCGACCCGTCGGCTCTCGTGCCCGCCTACCGGCCGCCGGTTCAGCCCCTCAGCATCGTCTCGGAGTTCCGCATCGGCGGCTCCGCCCAGGATCCGGGCAGCAACGAGAAGAACACCAGCAACATTAACGGCGAGTTGCTGTTCGCCAAGCCGGTCACCGGCCTCGACAGCTTCTGGGCCAAGCTCATTCCGCGCCCGACCGTCGGCGGCAGCTACAACTTCGACGGCCGGACCAGCTACGCCTATCTGGGCGCGACCTGGACCTTCGACGTCACCGACCGGATCTTCGTCGAAGGCTTCTTCGGCGCCGGCTTCCACGACGGCTGGACGGGCCCGAAGGTTTACGTGCCCAAGACCTTCAATTCGCTCGGCTGCAACCCGCTGTTCCGCGAGGCGGCAGCCGTCGGCTTCCGACTCACCGAGCACTGGAGCGTGATGGCGACGATCGAGCACATGTCGAATGCCGGCCTCTGCGTCAACAACCGCGGCCTGACCAACTTCGGCGGCAAGATCGCGTATACGTTCTGACGGCAGCCTGAAGGCGGAGGGGCTGGCGATCCGGCGTCCGGTCGCTAGAACCATCGCCGTCGAGGCGAAAGCCCGCCTCAAGGGAGCTGGCCGTGGTCGTCCTCAACCGCATCTACACCCGTACCGGCGATTCCGGCACCACCGCACTCGCGAGCGGCGAGCGCCGCTCGAAGGCGGATCTCCGAGTCGAGACCTACGGCACCGTCGACGAGACCAATGCCTGCCTGGGGCTGGCCCGCCTGCACACGACGGGCGAGCTCGACGCGATGCTGGGGCGGATGCAGAACGACCTGTTCGATCTCGGCGCCGACCTGGCGACGCCGGAAACGGCCGAGCCCCTGTCCTACGAGCCGCTGCGGATCGTCGCCGCACAGGTCGAGCGCGTCGAGCGCGAGATCGACGCGCTCAATGCCGGGTTGACCCCCTTGCGCTCCTTCGTCCTGCCCGGGGGCTCGCCGGCCGCGGCATCGCTGCATCTCGCCCGCACGGTCTGCCGCCGGGCCGAGCGCCTGGCCGTCGCCCTGGCGGCGACGCCGGGCGAGACCGTCTCGCCGGTGGCGATCCAGTACCTGAACCGCCTGTCGGATTTCCTTTTCGTCGCCGCCCGGGTCGCCAATGACGGCGGAACCGCCGACGTGCTGTGGATCCCCGGCAAGACCCGCACGTAGTCCCGCACCGAGGTCCCGTCGAGAAACGCCCGGTCGCCGCCGTCGCTGCGCCGGCGCAAAGGGAGATTCGCGAGATGCACTTGACGGTGGGGCGACCGGCCTCCGGCGCGCGTTGACAATTCGGAAAATCGGCCGCTACGGTCCGCGCCACCTTGCTCCATCGGGGATGATCGTGGGCCGGCCGTGGGAGGGCCCGACCACGATCGCCCCTTCATCCTGAAGGATGCGACGATCATGAAGGTCCTGGTGCCCGTCAAGCGGGTGGTCGACTACAACGTGAAGATCCGGGTCAAGCCGGACGGCTCGGGCGTGGAGCTCGCCAACGTCAAGATGTCGATGAACCCCTTCGACGAGATCGCCGTCGAGGAGGCGATCCGCCTGAAGGAGAAGGGCAAGGTCACGGAGATCGTCGCCGTCTCGATCGGCCCGCAGCAGGCGCAGGAGACGATCCGCACCGCGCTCGCCATGGGTGCCGACCGCGGCATCCTGGTCAAGACCGACGCCGCCGTCGAGCCGCTCGCCGTCGCCAAGCTCCTCAAGGCGCTGGTGGAGAAGGAGGGCCCGGACCTCGTCATCCTCGGCAAGCAGGCAATCGACGACGATTCCAACCAGACCGGCCAGATGCTCGCGGCGTTGCTGGGCTGGCCGCAGGGCACCTTCGCGTTCAAGCTCGAAGTGGCCGAGGGCAATCTCGACGTGGTGCGCGAGATCGACGGCGGCCTGCAGACCCTGAACCTGACGCTGCCGGCGATCGTCACGACGGACCTGCGCCTCAACGAGCCGCGCTACGCGTCGCTCCCCAACATCATGAAGGCGAAGAAGAAGCCCCTCGACACCGTCGAGCCGGAGGCGCTCGGCGTCGACATCGCGCCGCGCCTGAAGGTGCTCAAGACCGTCGAGCCGGGCGGCCGCAAGGCCGGCGTCAAGGTCGCCAGCGCCGCCGAGCTCGTCAACAAGCTGAAGGTCGAGGCCGGGGTTCTCTGACGAGAGCCTCAAGGCATCCCTCAAGGTGAAGGAACGAAACGCCATGACCACCCTCCTGCTGGTCGAGCATGCCGGCGGCGCCGTGAAGGACGCCAGCACCAAGGCCCTGACGGCGGCCAGGCAGCTCGGCGCCCCGGTCCACGCCCTGGTGGTCGGCGCCGACGCGCAAGGCGCGGCCGAGGCCGCGGCCAAGCTCGACGGCGTCGAGAAGGTGCTGGTGGCGGCCGACGCCGCCTTCGATCACCTGCTCGCCGAGCCGACCGCGGCGCTCGTCGCCGAGCTCGCCGCCAACTACGACACCGTGATCGCCGCCGCCTCGACCGAGGGCAAGAACGTGCTGCCGCGTGTCGCCGCCCTCCTCGACGTCGCCCAGGTCTCGGACATCATCAAGGTGGTCGGCCCCGACACGTTCGAGCGACCGATCTACGCCGGCAACGCGATCCAGACCGTACAGGCCACCGACGCCAAGCGGGTGATCACGGTGCGCACCGCCGCCTTCCAGGCGACGCCCGAAGGCGGATCCGCCGCCCCGGTCGAGGCTGCCGCGGCCGCCGCGGCGCCGGTGGCGAAGTCCTCGTTCAAGGGCGAGGAGATCGCCAAGTCCGACCGTCCGGAACTGGCTGGCGCCCGCATCATCGTGTCGGGCGGGCGCTCGCTCGGCTCGGCCGAGAAGTTCAAGGAGCTGATCGAGCCGCTCGCCGACTCGCTCGGCGCGGCGGTCGGCGCCTCGCGCGCGGCGGTGGATGCGGGCTACGCCCCGAACGACTGGCAGGTCGGCCAGACCGGCAAGGTCGTGGCGCCGGACTTGTACGTCGCGGTCGGCATCTCGGGGGCGATCCAGCACCTTGCCGGCATGAAGGACTCGAAGGTGATCGTCGCCATCAACAAGGACGAGGAGGCGCCGATCTTCCAGGTGGCCGATTACGGCCTGGTTGGCGACCTGTTCCAGGTCGTGCCGGACCTGCAGCAGGAAATCGCCAAGGCGAAGGGCTGACGGCTCCTCGCCCCTCGCGCGGGAACCGCGTGAGGGGCGGCATAGAGACCGGTCCGGGCCCCGCTGGAACTCTTCGCATCTGCGAAGGCGCGGTGATATGAACGCTCGGGACGGTGTTGCGGGAAGGCAGGGGTGTGATGGGCATCGAGATCAAGACGGTCGGGATCATCGGGGCCGGTCAGATGGGCAGCGGCATCGCCCATGTCTGCTCGCTGGCCGGGCTCGACGTGCGGATGAACGACCGCGATCCCGAGCGCCTGAAGAACGGGCTCGCCACCGTCAACGGCAACCTGCAGCGCCAGGTCTCGAAGGGCGCGATCACCGAGGACCAGCGTCGGGCCGCGATCGAGCGGGTCCTGCCGGTCGATTCCTTCGATGATTTCGGGCCCTGCGACCTGGTGATCGAGGCGGCGACCGAGGACGAGGCGATCAAGCGCAGCATCTTCAGCGCGCTGTGTCCGTCCCTGCGGCCCGAGACGATGGTGGCGACAAACACCTCGTCGATCTCGATCACCCGCCTTGCCGCCTCGACCGACCGGCCGGAGCGGTTCATCGGCATCCATTTCATGAACCCGGTGCCGGTGATGCAGCTCGTCGAGCTGATCCGCGGCATCGCCACCGAGGACCCGACCTACGAATCGGCCAAGGCCTTCGTGAAGCGCCTCGGCAAGATCGTGACGGTGTCGGAGGATTTCCCAGCCTTCATCGTCAACCGCATCCTGCTGCCGATGATCAACGAGGCGATCTACACCCTCTACGAGGGCGTCGGCTCGGTCGATTCGATCGATACCGCGATGCGGCTCGGGGCCAACCACCCGATGGGTCCGCTCCAGCTCGCCGACTTCATCGGCCTCGATACCTGCCTGTCGATCATGCAGGTGCTCTACGAGGGCCTGGCCGATTCGAAGTACCGCCCCTGCCCGCTCCTGGTGAAGTATGTCGAGGCCGGCTGGCTCGGCCGCAAGACCAAGCGCGGCTTCTACGATTACCGCGGCGCGGAGCCGGTGCCGACCCGCTGAGGCCGCATACCGCCGCGATCCGGCGGGAAGCCGTGCCGGCCGAGCGCGACAATCCGGTCAGCGGATCCGGATCAGGATGCGCGGTCGCCAGATCCCCAGCACCACGTTGGCCGTGGCGATCGCGAGCAGCACCCACAGCGTGCCGCGTTCCGCACTGAGCGACTCGGCCAGCGTCGCCGGGTCGACGCGCCCGGTCAGCGCCTGAGCGCTGCGTTCGGCCTCCCGCTGCATCGGCCCTTGAACGCCGACGAAGCCGTACTCGAACATCAGGATCCCGGTCGCGAGCTTCACCCAGGCCCAGCCGGCCTGGTGGAAGGCCCGGTTGAGCGCGATGGCCAGCAACCCGGCCACGAGCATCAGCGCGAGGGACGGCAGGAAGATCCAGGTCGCCACCGCCGCCATGGCGCCGCGCATGAGGGCGTAGCCGGACAGGGCGGAGGGCGGGGGCGCAAGACCGAGCAGCACGATCAGGGACGCCATCGCGCCCATCAGGCCGATGGCCCCCATCGTGTGGAGGAACTTCATCAAGCGTCGCATCGCCACGACACGGCTCCCCACGACACGGCTTCCCGGGCGGCCCGCGACAGCCTAAGGGACCGAAGCCGGCGGAAGGGAATCACATTCCCGTGCCGGACGTGGCCATACCGGCAGCAGAAGGGCCGCCTCCCGGGGTGAGAGACGGCCCATCGCGAAGTCAGCGGAGAGCTTACTTGCTGTTGGTCGAGCCCGTCGACTTCGGCTCGGCCGGAGCCGGATAGGCCGGGTTGCCGGCCGGTACGCCCGCGCTGTTCGCCGACGAGGTGCCGCCGCTGCCGGTCGTCGAGCCGGTGATCTGCTGGCGCGACGCGTCCTGGCTCTGGCTGGCATAGTCCTTCGGGGCGTTGGTGGCGTTCCAGCCGAGCAGCGCCACCATGGCGATCGCCAGGAGGGCGAGGCTGCCGAGCAGCACGTAGAGGACGGGACGGCCCTTCGCGCCCTGGCGGGCTTCGGTCGGGGTTTCGACGGTGCGGTTGGGATCCATGGGGAACCTCGGCTTGAGGCTCAGCGGAGGGTGCGCCGAGCGATGATCGGTGTGAGCAGCCAACGTCACCGATCGGCCGAGGTTCCTCCCGCACCCGATGCGGGGCGCTCAACCGGCTCGCGATCTATTTGCCGGTGAGCAGCATGATCTTGCCGAGATGGGCGCTCGACTCCATCAGCTCGTGGGCCGCCCGCGCCTGTTCCAGCGGGAAGGTGGCGTGGATCACCGGCTTGACGGTGCCGGCCTCGAGCAGCGGCCACACCTCGCGGCGCAGGCCTTCGGCGATGGCGGCCTTCTGGGCCACGGTGCGCGGCCGCAGGGTCGAGCCGGTGACCGTCAGGCGACGGATCATCACCGGCGTGAGATTGACGTTCTCCGCCAGGAAGCCCTGGAGGAAGGCGATGATGACGAGCCGGCCTTCGAGGGCCAGCGATTTCAGGTTGCGCTCCAGATAGGCCGCACCGACCATGTCGAGGATCACGTCGACCCCCTGGCCGTCGGTCAGGCGCTTCACCTCGGCGGCGAAATCGGCCTCACGGTAGTTGATGGCGTGATCGGCCCCGAGCGTCTCGCAAAATGTGCATTTTTCGCCTGAGCCGGCCGTGGCGTAGACCGTGGCGCCGAACCGCTTGGCGAGCTGGATCGCCGTCGAGCCGATGCCGCTCGATCCGCCATGGACCAGGATGCGCTCGCCGCGTTGCAGGCGGCCGCGCTCGAACACGTTGGTCCAGACGGTCCAGTAATTCTCCGGCAGGCCCGCCGCCTCGACGAGCGAGAGCGGCGCAGGTCTCGGCAGACACAGCGCGACCTCCGCGACGCAGTACTCGGCGTAGCCGCCGCTGATCGTCAGCGCGCAAACCTCCTGGCCCTCGGCGAGACTGGTCACGCCCTCCCCGAGGGCGACGACGCGGCCGGCGATCTCCAGACCCGGCACCTCGGTGGCGCCGGGCGGCGGCGGGTACTTGCCGGCGCGCTGCTGGCAATCGGGCCGGTTCACGCCCGCCGCCACCACCTCGACCAGGACCTGGTTCGGTCCGGGCCGTGGCACCGGCACGGTCTCGAGCCCGATCACCTCCGGCCCGCCGGCCCCGTTGAAGCGGATCTGGCGCATGGTGGCGGGGATCGACGGCATGGGGCGGCTCCGGTGTTGCGGGCTTTCGCGCCCTTACCTGCCGCGCCGGGACGCCACCGGCAAGACCCCCGCCAATAAGGGCCTACCGCGTGCCGTACATCCGGTCGCCGGCATCGCCTAAGCCCGGCAGGATGTAGCCGTGCTCGTTCAGGTGGCTGTCGATCGAGGCCGTCCAGACCGGGACGTCCGGGTGGGAGCCCTGGAACTTGGCCAGGCCCTCCGGCGCGGCGAGCAGGCAGACGAAGCGCAGGTCGCGGGCACCGCGCTCCTTCAGCCGGTCGACCGCGGCGACCGCCGAGTTCGCCGTCGCCAGCATCGGGTCGAGGACGAGCACGGTGCGGTCGGCGAGGTCGGACGGCGCCTTGAAGTAATACTCGACGGCTTCGAGCGAATCCGGGTCGCGGTAGAGCCCGATATGGGCGACGCGGGCCGAGGGCAGGAGCGACAGCATGCCGTCGAGGAAGCCGACGCCGGCGCGCAGGATCGGCGCCAGGACGAGCTTCTTGCCGGCGATCTGCGCCCCCTGCATCGTGACCAGCGGGGTCTCGATCTCGACCGGCTCCAGTGGCAGGTCGCGGGTGACCTCGTAGGCGAGCAGCGTCCCGATCTCGTTCAGGAGCTGGCGGAAGCCCTTGGTCGAGCGCGCCTTGTCCCGCATCAGGGTCAGCTTGTGCTGCACCAGCGGGTGATCGACCACCGTGACCGGCGCCACCCCCGTCTCCCCGCGCGCACCCGCACCCTGCATCGCCGTCTCCCCGTTCACGATCACGCTCACTGACAGTTTCAGAATACGGTGCCGTCGCTCGCGATGGAAAGCGGCGGCGCGCCTTCCGGCCGCAAGGACTTCGCCAGGCGCCGGCCGGTGGCCCAGGTGCCGCCCTCCAGCACCTTGGCGAGCGGCAGCTCGTCCGGATCCTCGATGTCGAGCCGCTCGCGCACCAGCGGCGCCAGCCGGTCGAGCAGCGCCACGGTGAGCGCCCGCCACTCGACGACGAGGCGCGACCCAACCTCGTGCGGCAGCTTGGCCTCCTCGGGCCGGCGCAGGGCCAGCACGCCGGTATCGAGGAAGAGGCCGCCGTTGCGGTATTCGGGCAGGCCGGTCAGGGCGTCGAGGCCGGTGACGGTCAGGCCCGCCTCCTCCAGCGGCTCCAGCAGCGAGTAGGCCAGCCATTGCGACAGCTTGTGGAACGGCACCAGCCCCTCCGTCGGCCCGGTGCCGCCGGCGAGCGGATGGCGCCAGGTGTCTCCGAGATCAACCTTATCCCCCAGATCGACCCCGTCGAGGACGATGCGGCCGGGCCAGATCGGCCCGAGATGGGTCAGCAGCACCTCCAGCACCGCCTCCGCCGCGACCTCGCCGTCGCGGGCCCGAGCCTTGATCCGGTCGAACAGGAAGCCGGGCCGCGCCTGCGGGCCGAAGCCCTCGGGATCCGCCGCCGCGACCTGGCCGAGGCGGTTGAGGAGCGCGGTGCGGCCGGACAGGCCGACGAGGGGGTTGGTGGGCGAGACCTGGAAGCCGTCGGCGAGTTCCGCTTCCGTCAGGCTCGCCAGCGCGCGGGCGTCAGTTCGGAACGGATCCTCGGGCTCGGACGAGAACAACCCTGAGACGAACATGTCGAAGCTCGCCACCGCCAGCCCTTCCGAGCGGGCATAGGTCTCGCCGGTGCGCCCCTCCTCGTAGCGCCAGGTCGGGCCGGCGCCGGCATCGAGGAGCACGCTCACCACCACGAGGTCGAAGGCGGCGCGGGCCTGCTCGGCCGGGTCCTCGAACGGCGCGGCGTGGACGAGGGAGCCCCAGCGCTCGAACCCGCCGACCGAGAAGTGGCGCCAGCGGGCGTGGTAGGGGATCGCGAGGTCCGGATAGGCCTCCCGGATGGTCTCGACCACCGCGTCGGCGCACGCGCCCAGGCGGTCGAGATCGACGACGAAATGATCGAGCTGCCCGTCGAGCCCGGCCTTGAGCAGGGTCTCGGCGCGGGCGCGCACCGCCCGCGCCGAGAGCAGGCTGCGGGCGGTCGAAAACTCAGGCACGGGCATCTCCAGGGATATTTCGTGGCGCCATCGTGGGTTCGTCAGAGCCGCTCGGTTCACTTAGAACCGCTCGAGATCGCGTCCCTTCACGGCGTCCAGGGCGTCGGCGACGCCGTCCGGCGCGTAGTAGCCCGCCGCCTTCTTGGCTTCCATCTCCACCGAGGCGTCGGGCGGGATCAGCTCCGGCGGGATCGGCACCCGCTCGCCGACCTCGATGCCCGAACCGGTGATGGCGTCGTACTTCATGTTCGACATCGACATCAGCCTGTCGATGCGGCGGATGCCGAGCCAGTGCAGCACGTCCGGCATCAGCTGCTGGAAGCGGGCATCCTGCACGCCGGCGACGCATTCGGTGCGCTCGAAGTAGGTGGCTGCGGAGTCACCGCCCTCCTGGCGCTTGCGGGCGTTGTAGACCAGGAACTTGGTCACCTCGCCGAGCGCCCGCCCCTCCTTGCGGTTGTAGACGATGATGCCGGTGCCGCCGGCTTGCGCCTCGCGCACGCATTCCTCGATGCCGTGGGTGAGATAGGGCCGGCAGGTGCAGATGTCGGACCCGAACACGTCCGAGCCGTTGCACTCGTCGTGGACGCGGCAGGCGATGCGCCGGCGCGGATCGGACAATCCCGCCACCTCGCCCATCACGTAGACGGTGCAGCCGCCGATCGGCGGCAGGAAGACCTGGAGGTCGGGCCGGGTCACCAGTTCCGGGAACATGCCGCCGGTCTGCTCGAACAGGATGCGGCGCAGGGCCGTCTCGCTGGTGCCGAACCGGGCGGCGACGCCCGGCAGGTACCAGACCGGATCGACGGCGATCTTGGTGACCGAGATGTCGCCGGTCGCGTGCAGCACCGTGCCGTCGGCGGCCAGCCGATGCGCGCCCATCGCCGCCAGGATCTCCGGCAGGCTCAAGCGAGCCTTGGTCACCGCGATGGTCGGCCGGATGTCGGTGCCGGAGGTGATGGCCTCGCGAAAGACCTCGCCCGGCAGATGGCCCCAGGGATCGAGGGAGACGATTTTGTCGGGATCCGCCCATTGCGGGTGCGGCCCGATCGCGACCACCGGATGGGTGTTGGTGAGGTCCGGCCGCGCCAGGGGGTTCATCGCCCGGCCCGCGATCGCGAGGGCGCGATAAAGCGAATAGGCGCCGCCATTGGCGCCGATCACGTTGCGATCGGCCGGGTTGGTGACGGTGCCGATGATCGGCCCTCGCTCGCGCGGGTCGGCAGCGCCCCAGCGGATCGGCCAGCGGGCGGCGCCCGGCTCCGGATGCGAGGTGAGCCGGATATGCGTCGAGCGGTTGGAACTGGTCATGCGGCCGCGCCGTCCTTCAACGGACAAGGCTCCCCGCGGGGGCCGCGGAGAGCCTGTCGAGTGCTTGACCTTGTGGAGGGTAGCCCCGCGCGATTCGGTGCGTCAAGCTTAAGGCCGAGGCGCGCCGCTCAACATCGCGGCAGGCTGCTCCCCCGCGAGGCGATCAGAAGTTCGAGCCGGCGCGGCGACGGGCCATGAACGCGTCGAACTGCTCGCGGTCGCGGGCGCGCTTCAGCTCGTCCACGAACTCGGTGAAGGCACGGCTCTCCTCCTCGAGGCGGCGGCGCTCCTCTTCGAGGCGCTCGATCTCCTTGCGGCGATACTCCTCGAAGGCCCAGTTGCCGCTGTCGTGGCGGGCCGCGCCGAAGCCCGAGAAGCCCGAGAAGCCATTGCGGAAGGACCGCTCGGCGAAGGACTTCATCTCGTTGAGAGCCGGGTAACCCATGAGCTTCCACACCACGTAGGCCGCGGCCAACGGCCACGCATAGATGAAACCGATGACGATCGCGCCGATCTCGATCGAGCGGCGCGGGAACGGGCCGTTGCGGCAGGCGCGGCCGCTCGACCAGGGGGCAGAGGAATACGACACGTCACGATCTCCCGCAGGATGTGAATGTGAACGACATTTACATGCGGGGTCGCCCGGGCGGTTTCAAGGAGGGCCGGTTGAGGAAAATGCGGGGCATTCCGGCGGACATGCACCCGATCGGACATACCGCAAGGTCACCGGCTAAACAAATTTCCTTTCGTTAAACTCAAAACACCTTCAACGCAAGATGGAAAAAGATGTGCTGTCGCGACAACAAGTCGGCAGAAGTCAAATTATGACGATATTATGAACATGTGAGAAGCATAACTGTCTCCTAAGGAAACGCCACGGGCGGACGAGCCGGAGGGTGGGCCGCCTGGGGGGGACCTCGCCATGCTTTTCAGACACAGCGTCTCGATCATCGCGCTCGCCGCCGCGGCGCTCTCGTCAGAGGGCGCCCGCGCCCAGACCGCCACGGTCACGCCAGCCAGCGCCAACGTGCTGAACCTGCTCAGCCCGTTCCTGAGCCTGAATGCCACAGCCGTCGGGCGGCAGACGCTCCAGGGCAACCTCGACCAGGCGGTGGCGCTCAACACGCTGTCGAGCCCGGTCCGCAAGGCGCTGGCGATGAGCGACAAGAACCTCTTCATCTCGACGGGAGCGGCCTACTCGCCCGCCGGGCTGACCGGCTACGGCGCGGGAGCGAACCTCGCCGGCGGCCTGCCGCCGCAGGCCACGGTCAACGGCATCACGCCGCAGCAGCCGGTCGGCGGGCTCGGCCCGGTGCTCGGGCCGATCTACGTCCGCGGCGCGGCGGGCGGCAGCGCCGGCCCGCTCGGTGCGACCCAGTCCCTGCTCTCCTCGGCTTTCGCCTTCGCGGGCACCGATTCGGCCGTGGCGAAGAACTACTTCGCCAACGGCGCCGCCACCAATCCTGGCACCCTGCCTGCGAACTACGTGGCGGTGCCGGCCGTGGCCCCCGCCGGGTACACCCTGCCGGCCTTCAACGGCCTGCCCAACACCCGTGACAGCGTCTACGACCTCGCCTACGGCGTGACGAACACGCAGGCGGGCCAGAACCCGTTCGGCAGCTCGCGGCCCTTCCAGGTATCCCCGGATCGGATCTCGGTCTTCGACCCGACGGCGGTGTCCGGCATCGGCACCAACCCGTCCTTCCCGAGCGGCCACACCACCTATGGCTTCGTCTACGGCACCCTGATCGGCATGGCGGTGCCGCAGGCCTACCAGAGCATGGTGCTGCGCTCGGCCGAGTACGGCGAGAGCCGCAGCGTGCTCGGCGTGCACTACCCGCTCGACGTCATCGGCGGTCGCGCCCAGTCGTATTACGACCTGGCGCAAGGGTTCACCAACCCGCTCTACATCAACAATGCCGCAACCACCGGCACGGCCATCGACCTGCCAGGCCTGTATAACCAAGCCACGGCGCAGATGCAGGGCTATCTCGCGGCCGAGTGCGGCGCCGCGGTGGCGGTCTGCGCGGCGAGCGCCGCCAACAGCGCCAATAACCCCTACCGTCCGTCGCCTGCGAACCAAGCGATCCACCAGCAGCGCCAGACCTTCGGCCTGCCCACCCTGACCTTCGCTCAAGCCCCGCGCGAGGCCGCGCCCGCCGGCGGGCCCGATGCCTCGATCCTGCTCGCGCCGCTCTACGGCGGCAGCACGAGCGCGGCCCAGCGGATCGCCGCGAATGGCGGCCTCTACGGCAACCTGCAGACGAGCACGATCAACCAGATCGTCGTCAATACCGAGTCGGCCGCGATCACGGCATTCTACGGCACGCCGCTCAGCTATTGGAGCCGCGTCGACCTCTACGCGGCGGCCGGCTATTTCGGCAACGTCACCGGCACTTTGCAGATGGCGGCGAACGACCGGCTGACCACCGACGTCACGGTCGGCCAGACCGGCATGCTCACCGCCAACGGCATCGTCACCGGCCAGGTCACGGTGGGCGCCGGCGGCCTGCTCGGCGGCAGCGGCACGGTCGGCGGGGTCGTGGCGCAGTCGGGCGCCACGGTCGCCCCGGGCACCTCCATCGGCACCCTCACCGTCGCCGGCACCGTCACCTTCGCCCAGGGCTCCACGTTCCAGGTCGAGGCCAATGCGAGCGGCCAGGCCGA
>JAEWKL010000454.1 GCA_023386115.1 Pseudomonadota bacterium | reverse complement strand
GGGCGTGGGGGCAGCCGCGCCGTGGACGGGGAGACGCGCACGACCCGATCCGGGATGGCGCCCGGCCCGACGCTGCGGCCGGGCCGGCCCGCGCTCAGACCGCCGCCGCCATGGCGTCGCCGAAGGATTCCACCAGGCGCATCTCCAGCTTGCCCTGCATGCCGGAGAGGATCGCCATCGCGTCGGCCGTCGGCATCGGGGCCTTGTAGGGGCGGCGCTCGGTGAGGGCGGCGTAGATGTCGCAGATGGTGAGCAGTCGGACCATGTCGCCGATCTGATCGCCGACGAGGCCGTCCGGATAGCCGGAGCCGTCGAGCATCTCGTGGTGGTGGCGGACCGCCGAGAGGGTCACCGGGTCGCATTCGCCGCCCGCCAGCAGCACCTCGTGGCCGATCGCCGCGTGGGTGCGCATCACCGCCAGCTCGTCCGGGTCGAGGCGGCCGGGCTTGTTGAGGATCTCGAGGGGGATGCGGGCCTTGCCGACATCGTGGATCAAAGCGGCGCGCACGAAGCGGAACTGGTCCTCGTGCCGGAAACCGAGATGCAGGGCGAATTGCGCGGCCAGGCCGGCCACCAGCAGGCAATGCTGGTAGGTGGCGTCGTCGTGGGTCCAGACCGTGTCGAGCCAGCGCGCGAGACCGCCCTCCTGCACCGCGGTGAGGATCGGGCCGAGCCCGGCCTCGACGGGGCCCATGCGGACCGGCTGGCCGGCCCGAGCCTCGGCCAGGAGGCCGTTCAGCGCCTCACCGGCCCGGACCACGCCCCGGCTCACCGTCTTCTCGGCATTGCCGGCGATGATCCCGACCTGGTTGGCCAGGGCCGCCACGACGGTCTCGGGCGGCAGGTAGGCGGGCATGCACGCCGTTGCCCCGAGGGTCTTGGCGTGGCGCAGGGTCTCCTGCGTCGCCTTGCGCACGAGGCAGATCAATGGCAGGTGCCGGTCGGCGAAGCGGCGCTGGAGCGCGCGCAGGCAGTGATCGGCCTCCGGCCGCGACAGCATCAGGTCGGAGACGACGCCGGCCAGCGCCCGCCGGTCCCGCCACGTCTCTTCGGGTCCGACGACATCGCAGATCCCGAGTCCCCGCAGTGCCGCGCTGATCGCGGCGCTGCGGTCCGGCCTGTCGGTCACGAGGACGAAGGTCCTCTCGTCGGGCATCGCGTCCCTCCCGGCGGCCAAAAGCCCCCCTGCCCCCCGATTACCGGTCTACTCCCGAATAAATGCTTACGGACAAGGCCGGTAGGGAGGTGAAGTGACGACAAGCAGGAAATCAAACCGTCAACTGTCCACGACCGCCGCCGGCCGCGTCTCCCGCGCAGCGTCGTCGAGGTCTGCACCGCCGCCGGCTCAAGACGATGCCGCCGGAGGCTGTTCAGCACACGCTGCGAACCATGATGCGGTGCGAGCGACCGCCCCTGCATTCTGAGAATCATCACGGTCGAACTGCTTGATGGAGCGGCGCTCGACTGAGTCGGGCTCCTCCTCGGCCGCACCCATTGCGGGATCCAGTGGCCTCTCTGCAACGCGTCGGCGCTTAGACGCCCGATATCGGCTGCGCTGGGAGTGCAGGCACCTTCGCCGCGGCTTGTCGACGGCGCCGGACTCGCATCGCTCGACTGTCCGATGAGCAGCCCCGACCGGCCGAACATCAATCGAGATCACCGAAAAATCACTCGATGCCGTAAGTGCCACGCATTGTGTCCCGATGTATCTGCTCAGATGATCGTCATCGGCATTTCATACGGCCAAGCTAGGCGCCGGCTTCGAACGGTCGAGATCGTTTCCGAGGGGCTCATGAATCCGAAACTCTGCGCCGCGCTTCTGGCGGCGACGTGCCTGGCGACGTGTCTCTTGCCGGCCGGCGCATGGGCGCAGGCGGTGCCGACCTCGCCGCCGGTGGGTTTCACCAACAGCACCTCGGTCAATCCGGGCACGGTGCTCAACCGCGTGCTCGATTCCTATGCTGGGCTCCTCCGCAACAACCCGGCGGCGCTGACCCAGAATTACCAGACCGTGGTCACCCTGACGCAGGGACGCTCCCAAGCGCAGACCCTGGCGGCGATCCACGACGACCGCACCGGCCAGGCCTATAGCATCCTCAACGGCCTCGGGCCGCTGACCTCGGCCTACCTTACCGGGGCGGGCGCCTCCTTCACCGGCACGACGCCGACGAGCCTGACGCCGACGGCCTACGTCACCACGACGCTCGCGGACTACGCGGCGAACATCAACGCCGGCAACACCGCCCATGCGGGCGTGACGACCTTCGGCAACGGCACCGCGACGCCGCTGGCGACCGCCGTCGACTTCATCAACTCCGTGGCGCGCGCCAACGCCTCGACCGAGCCGGCCAAGCGCATCTTCGGCCGCTACCAGGGCGACAACCCGGCCATCGATCCGCTCGACGCCCGCTTCAACGCCTACAGCGCGACGATGAGCAGGACCGGTCTCACGACCCGCGACACGGCGGGCCTGGTGGTGCCGACCTACCTGTCGAATTTCACCGTCCCGGCGGTCTACGGCACGACGGCGCAGTGGGTGCGCGGCTTCACGGTCACGCAAGGAATGATCGACGCCAATGGCGGCCGGCCGCTCACCGTGCCCAATGTCGGCACCTTCTCGAACGGCGTCTTCACCCCGGCAACCTTCGGGGTCGGCGACTACGTGCCGGGCATCGGCACCTCGCCGCGCCCCTACCGCGTCTCGACCGCCGTCGCCGTGCCGAGCCTGCTACAGCCGGTCATCAACAGCACCAACCCCTATGCCGACGGCGCCTATCCGAGCGGCCACACCAATTCGGGCTACCTGCAGGCCCTGGGCACCGCCTTCCTGGTGCCGCAGCGGGGCCAGCAGCTCCTGACCCGGGCCTCGGAACTGGGCAACAACCGCATCCTCTCCGGCATGCACTCGCCCTTCGATGTGATGGGCGGCCGGATGGAATCGACGGCGATCGTCGCCACCAACATCTACGGCGCGCTCTACGATGCGGCCGGCAACCGGCTCGACTGGACCGACCCGGCGAACAAGACCGCCTACGGGGTCTACCAGGCCTACCGGCAGACGCAGGCCTACCTGGCCTCGTCCTGCGGCGCGTCGAGCGTCACCACCTGCCTCAACGCGGCCTCCGGCGGCAGCGACGCCTTCGGCAACGCCGCGCAGAACAAGGCGGACTACACCGCCCGCCTGACCTACGGCTTCCAGCCGAGCGGCACGGTCGCCCCGATGACCGCCGCCGACGTGCCGCTCCAGGCGCAGGTGCTGCTGCTGACCCGCTTCCCCTACCTCACCGACGCGCAGCGCACCGAGGTGCTGGCGAGCACCGGCCTGCCCTCCGGCTATCCGACTTTAAGCGGCAACACCTATGACGGCTGGGGCCGGCTCAACCTCTACGCCGCGTTCGACGGCTACGGCGCCTTCACCCGCAACGTCACGGTGACGATGGACGCCGGGCAGGGCGGCAATTCGGCCTTCGACACCTGGCGCAACGACATCTCGGGATCGGGCTCGCTCACCAAGGCCGGCTCCGGCACCCTGGTGCTCACCGGCAGCAACACCTATGCGGGCGGCACCACGGTCTCGGGCGGCACGCTCGTCGGCCACGCCCAGGCCTTCGGCTCGGGAGCGATCCGCAACGAGGCCAGCCTGGTCCTCGACCAGGCGAACGATGGCGTCATGGCCAACGCCCTCTCAGGGACCGGCAGCCTAACCAAGCTCAACGCGGGCACCCTGAGCCTCACCGGCCAGAGCAGCCTCACCGGCGCCACCGCGGTCCTCGGCGGGCGCCTGGCGGTGAACGGTTCGCTCGCCGGCTCGGTCGTCACCGTCGGCCAGGGCGCCGGCCTCGGCGGCAGCGGCACGGTCGGCGGGATCGTGGCGCAGTCGGGCGCCACGGTCGCCCCGGGCACCTCCATCGGCACCCTCACCGTCGCCGGCACCGTCACCTTCGCCCAGGGCTCCACGTTCCAGGTCGAGGCCAATGCGAGCGGCCAGGCCGA
>JAEWKL010000437.1 GCA_023386115.1 Pseudomonadota bacterium | reverse complement strand
GTTCCGTTCTCGAATTTTCGCCAAGCCTCTGGCTTCGCGTCGACAATTCGAGATGGATCAACGGCCTCGTCGATCCCGGGCCTGCCCGGGATCGAATCGATGCGTCAGCATCTTAGGCCGTTGGTATCAGGCGCCGGAATGCGCGTTCGGGATCGCGCCCCGGAGCGCGGCGTAGCTCGTCATCAGGTTGCGGTAGTCCGGGATGTGGTCGCCGAGCAGCGTCGCCAGCCCCTCGACGTCCCGGCGCCAGTCGCGGTGCAGCTCGCAGGCGACCGCGAACCAGTTCACCAGCTGCACGCCCGCCGCCGACATCCGGTTCCAGGCCCCGTCGCGCACCACCGGGTTGAAGGTGCCGGAGGCGTCGGTCACGGCGAACACCTCGTAGCCCTCCGCGATGGCCGACAGGGCCACGAAGGCGACGCAGACCTCGGTGACGACGCCCGCGATGATCAGCTGCTTGCGGCCCGTGGCCTTCACGGCGGCGACGAAATCGGGGTTGTCCCAGGCGTTGATCTGGCCGGGCCGGGCGATGAAGGGCGCGTCCGGGAACTTGGCCTTCAGCTCCGGCATGATCGGGCCGTTCGGTCCGTCCTCGAAGCTGGTGGTCAGGATGGTCGGCAGCTTGAAGTAGGCGGCGAGATCGGCCACCGCCAGCACGTTGTTCTTGAAGCGGTCGGGATCGAAGTCGCGCACCAGCGACATCAGGCCGGCCTGGTGATCGACCAGCAGGACGACGGCCTGGTCGAGGTCGAGGCGATTGTAGGGCTTCGTCATGGTCGTCTCCATCGGGGCGGCCGGTGCGGCGTGTCGATGGAGGGAGTATGTCTGGCGAGTTTCTGGCTGAAAACAGAAACGATGGAAACTGATCGTTTCGAAAAATTTTCAGGCGGTCGCGGATGAAGGCGGCCGCTCCCGCGTTGCCGGGCGCCGGATCCCGCCGCGGGAGGGCGGGCGCTATGCCAGCGTCGCGGGCAGCTCGATCGTGAACGCCGTGCCCCGGTCCTCGCCGCTCTCCAGCTCGATCCGGCCCTGGAGGGTCGAGGTGACGAGGTTGTAGACGATGTGGAGGCCCAACCCCGTGCTGCCCTTGTCGCGCCGCGTGGTGAAGAACGGATCGAAGATCCGCAAGCGGTTCTCCTCCGGGATGCCGCGGCCGTCGTCGCGGAACACGATCCTGATCCGGCCATCGTCGAGCCGGGTCACGTCGACCGCGAGCGTGCCCGTTCGGCCATCGGGAAAGGCGTGGAGGACGGCGTTCAGCGCCAGGTTGCTGATCACCTGCGCGAGCGCACCCGGATAGGAATCGAGCACGATCCCCTCGGCGCAGGCGAGCCGGACCTCATGGCCCTTGCGCCGCAGGAGGGGACCGAGCGTGCTCATCAGCTCGACGAGCCAGTCGCGCAGGTCGAAGCGGCGCCGGTCCTCGATCGCCTGATCGACCGCCACCTGCTTGAAGTTGTGCACGAGGTCGGCGGCCCGGGTCAGGTTCGAGAAGATCAGCCGCGTCCCCTCGCTCAGGCGCTCGACGGTCTGCACCAGCTGCGAGCGGCTGATCTGTCCCGCGGCGACGCTGCGGCGCAGCGCCCCGAGATGGTGGTCGAAGGCCGTCGAGGTGGTGAGCGCCAGGCCGATGGGGGTGTTGATCTCGTGCGCGACGCCCGCCACGAGCTGGCCCAAAGCCGCGAGCTTCTCGGCCTGGATCAGCTGCGCCTGCGTCGCGCGCAACTCGGCCAAGGCGGCCTCGGAGCGCTTCGTCTCGACCTGGAGCTCCTGCGTGGTGCGGAACTGGCGCCGCGCGCGGAATTCCCGCGCACCGACGCCGTAGAGCGAGAGCGCGTAGGCCGCGCCGATCTCGGCATTGTTCACGAGGGTCAGGCCGGGATTGTCGTGCGTGGCGATCGTCTCGAACAGCGCAAAGCAGGTCCAGGTCAGGGCGGCGAAGATCGCGAAGGCCGGCACCCGCAGGGGCAAAAGCGTCGACACGAACAGGATCACCACGATCATGCCGGCGGCGCCATGGTCGAAGCTCGGACGCAGGAAGACGTAGATCACGCTGAGCATGCAGCCCGGCACGACGCAGTAGACGAGGTAGATCCGCTCCGCCCACGGTCGAGCGCCCGGCCAGCCGAGCAGCAGCGTCGCCGGCAGCAGGACCAGGAACGCGACGGCGAGCCGGATCGCGGTGGCGACCGCCCAGGCCTCCGGGCTGAGGATCCAGTCCATGGCCGAGAAGGAGCAGTAGACGATGGCACCGAGCACCATCGCGGCCTGCGTGCGGCCGAGATCGTCGAGGGTGAATTGCCGGACGAACCGCTTCTCGTCATGCGGATCATCGAACCGAAGACCGAGCTTGAGCAGGAGCCTGTGCATGAAGCCATCCCATACACGCGCGGGCTCGCCGCGCCCATGGTGCGGCGGCGTCCCTCCCGGCGGGTCAGGGGGCTATTCGGGGTAAAGCTGTTTGAGGGTGGAGACGGACTCTCCTCGTCCACACGGGCGAGGGGACCGGCACCTCACCGGTAGAAGCCGAGGATGGATTTGGTCTCCAGATACTCCTCCAGCCCCTCGCGGCCGTATTCGCGGCCGTTGCCGGAGCGCTTGTAGCCGCCGAACGGCGCGGCCGGGTCCCAGTCCGGCGCGTTGAGGTGGACCTGACCGGCCCGGATCCGCCCGGCCACCGCCCGGACCTGCTCCAGATCGGTGCCCTGCACGTGGGCACCCAGGCCATAGATCGTGTCGTTGGCGATCTCCACCGCCTCCTCCACGCTGTCGTAGGGCAGGATCGCCAGGACCGGCCCGAAGATTTCTTCCTGAGCGATCGTCATGTCGCGGCGCACCGCGGAAAAAATCGTCGGGCGGGCGAACAGGCCGGTCGTCAGGTCGTCCGGCCGGCCGGGGCCGCCGGCGACGAGCCTCGCGCCCTCGTCGAGGCCGATCCGGATCATCCGCTGGACGCGGTCGAACTGCGCCCGGTTGGCGATGGCACCGTGGGTCGTCTCCTCGCGGAGCGGATCGCCGACCACGAACTCGACGACGGTCCTCTCCGCCAGGGCCTCGACCTCGGCGAGGCGGGCGCGTGGCACCAGCATCCGGGTCGGCGCGCTGCAGGACTGGCCGAGATTGCGCATCGCCGCGGCGACGCCGAGGGGGATGCAGCGTGTCAGGTCGGCGTCCGGCAGGACGACGTTGGGCGACTTGCCGCCGAGCTCCTGCGCCACCCGCTTGACCGTCGGGGCCGCGGCCTGCGCCACGAGCACGCCGGCCCGTGTCGATCCGGTGATCGAGATCATGTCGATCTCCGGATGCGTGGCCAGCGCCGCGCCGACCACCGGCCCGGTGCCGTTGACGAGGTTGAACACGCCGGCCGGGCAGCCGGCGTCATGCATCACCTCGGCGAAGAGGAGCGCGCTCAAGGGCGACAATTCGCTCGGCTTCAGCACCAATGTGCAGCCCGCCGCCAGCGCCGGGCCGACCTTGGCGGTGATCTGGTAGAGCGGCCAGTTCCACGGCGTGATGAGCCCGCAGACGCCGACCGCCTCGCGGGCGATCGCGGTGGTGCCGCGCTGCGACAGGAAGGGATAGGTCGCGAGCAGGTCGCGCGCCACCCGGATGTGCTCGGCGGCGAGCGGCACCTGGGCGCGGCGGGCATAGGTGATGGCGGCGCCCATCTCGGCGGTCAGGACCTGGGCGAACAGCTCCAGCCGGTCCAGCACGAGCCCATGGACACGGTCGAGGAGCACGGCGCGTTCGGACGGCGGCGTGCGCGACCAGGCCGGGAAGGCGCGCCGCGCGGCGGCGACCGCGTGCTCGACGTCCTCCGTGCCACAGAGCGCGATCTCGGCGATCACCGCCTCGCTCGCCGGGTTGACGACGCCGACGCGCGCTCGTTCCGCCGGTTCGCGCCACGCTCCGTCGCTGTAGAAACGGGCCAGGCGGTCGGCCTCCGCCAGGTGCCGAAGCGGATCGGTCATTGGAAGCGGTCCTTGAGACGGTAATAGGCGCCGACGAGGGGCAGGAACCAGGGCGGGCCGAAATGGCCGGGAATCGCCGGCCAGGCGAACCCGCCCCAGGGGTTCAGCTCGGCGCGCCCGTCCATCACCTCGGCCATGATCGTGCCCATCAGGGTCGACATCTGGGTGCCGTGGCCGCTGTAGCCCATCGCGTAGTAGATCCCGTCGCGCTCGCCGGCGCGGGGGAGCCGGTCGCGGGTCATGTCGACCATGCCGCCCCAGCAATAGTCGATGCGGGCGTTCCTCAGCTCCGGGAAGACGTCGTGCAGGGCGGTGCGCAGGATCGCGCCGCTCTTCTCGTCCGAGGTCGGGTTGGAGACCGCGAAGCGGGCGCGGCCGCCGAAGAGCAGCCGGTTGTCGGGCGTGGTGCGGAAGTAGTTGACGAGGTTCTTGGTATCGACCGCGTTGCGGCGGCGCGGGGTCAGCCGGTCCAGCATCGCGACGGGCAGGGGCTCGGTGGCGATCAGGAAGGCGCCGACCGGCACGATGCGCCGGCGCACCCAGCCGAGCGGGCCGACCTGCGAGGTGCCGCTGGCCAGCAGCACCTGGCGAGCCCTGACGCTTCCGCGCGGCGTGCCGACGAGGTGGCCGCCTCCTGGGGCCGCCTTCAGGCTCGTCATCGGGGTGTGCTCGTGGACCGCGACGCCGCGCCGGGCGGCGGCCTCGGCGAGGCCGCGGACGAAGCGCCCGACATGCAGGGCGGCGCTCTTGCGGTAGAGCAGGCCGCCGTAATAGCGCCCGGACCCGATCTCGGCGGGAAGGTCGGCGCGGCTGACCATCTCGGTCTCGGGATCGACCGTGGCGGCGAGCAGCGCCTGGCTGCGCGCCAGCTTGTCGGCATGCTCGGGCTTGGCCGCGAGCTTGATCTTGCCGACGCGGGCGAAGCTGCAATCGATCCCTTCTTCCCGGACCAGCCGCTCGACCGTGTCGACACCGGCATCGAAGGCCCGGTAGAGCCGGTCGGCGACCTCACGGCCGAGCTTTTCCGAGAGCGTGCCGTAATCCTGCGCGAAGCCGTTGTTGCACATGCCGCCGTTGCGGCCGGACGCGGCGTTGCCGATCGTGCCGGCCTCCAGGAGGACGACGCGGGCGCCCTTCTTGGCCAGCGCCAGGGCGGCGGAGGAGCCGGTCAGGCCGCCGCCGATCACCGCGACGTCGACGGCGCCCTCGACCGGCCCCTCGGCGGCGGCCGCGAACGGGGCCGACGTGTCCAGCCAATAGGATGTGAGCTTCATAGCGGCACCCGGAGGTTCGAGTCCTTGAGAGGCGGCGGTTCGCGTCGCCCTAAGCGGAGTTGCATGGCGCAACTCTGCCTAGCTGCTTGATTGTGCATCATTTTTATCGCCGAACCGGTCACCGCTCCGGCACCGGCCGTGCGCGGCCGGCGGAATGATGCTTAGTGGAACGACTGGTTGGCGAGGGCGAAGAGGCGGGCCGGCCCGGTCGGCGCCAGCACACCGCGCACCATGGTGAGGGCGTCGCCGACGGGCTTCAGGCCGATCTCGGTCAGCCAGGGCGAGAGGTTCGCGGAATCCGGCACGTCGATCCGCACGAATCGGCCGTCGAGGCGGGCGAGCGCCGCCGCGATCAGGCGATGCGCCTCGTCCGGACGCCCGGCGACGACCGGGCCGATGACGTGGCCGCGGCCGAAGGGCCGGGTGATCGCGTAAGCGGCGGGCGCGCCGTCGCGCAGGAGAACGGAGCCCTCGCCCGCCGCGATCAGGCGTTCCAGCAGCGGGCGCCGCGCGAAGCCGGTCGCCTCCCGGGCGAGCCGCGCGACGGCCTCGATGTCGTTCGGCTCCATCGTCCGCACGCCCGGATCCGGCGCCTCCGCGTGGCCCCGGTACGGGCCCTGGTGCTGCCGGATGGTGCCGACCGGCGTGAAGCCGTACCGCGCGTAGAGCGCGCGTCCCTCGGCCGTCGCATTGAGCAGGAGGGTCCGGGCCCCCACTGCTCCGAGCAGCGCCTCCAGCAGCCGCGTCCCGTAGCCCCGCCCCTGCGCCGCGCCCGCGACGATGATCATGCCGATCGTGGCGTGGTTCGCGCCGTCGGGGAACCAGGCCGCCGTGCCGATCACCGCGCCATCGCGCTCCAGGGCGAAGCCCCGGCCGACCCGCAGGGCGAACTCCCAGTCCTCGCGCCGGTAGGGCCAGGACATCTCCTGCGAGAGCGCCAGGGCGCCGGGCAGATGCGCCGCCGCGAAGGGCACCAGGGCGACGGGATCGGTCGCTGTCCGGTGATCTGGGAGGATTGCGGTGTCCATGAGAGCTGGGCTTCTCGCGTCGAGGGCAGGAGGCGCGACGCGGCATCCGCCCCTTCGGTCGGGGCGGGCTTTCCGTGCCGTTCGCCGGAATGCGAAGACCGTTCGTTCGGTCTGTCGGGCGCGGCTCTAGCTCAGGGCATGCGCCGCCAGCCCGTAGACGCCCGGGCGTCCGGGCTCGACCTTGGGCAGGGCGGCGCCGCGGGTCAGCGTCCTCACCGTGTCGAACAGGCGCAGGCCCGCCGCTTCCAGGTAGGTGCGCAGGGGGCCCACCTCCTGCCGGGTGTCGAGGCGGACGAACTGGCCGTCGAGACCGGCGAGCAGGGCGGCGGCGAGCGCCACGGCCTCCTCCTCGCTCTCCGCCACGACCGGGCCGATGACCGTTCCGCGCCCGAACGTCCGGCGCGCGCCGTAGCCCACCAGGCGCCCGCCGCGCCGGAGACCGCGGATCTCGGCCGTCTGGGCGAGCTGCGCCATCAGCAGGGGGCGCCCGGCCCCGAAACCGGCCTCGTCCAGAGCCGCGACCTCGCCGAGATCGGCCGGCGCGACCGCCTCGACCGCGTCCGCGAGGCCGGGCACGGCGGCGGCCTGCGGTGTCGCGTAGCCCTGGCACTGGGAGACGGTCGCCTGCGGCTCGAAGCCGAGCGAGACGTAGAGGCGGTAGGCGGCGCGGGTCGAGTTCAGGATCAGCCGGCGGTCGCCGCATTGCTGGAGGATGCGGTCCATCATCCAGCGCCCGCCGCCATGGGCCTGGAGGCGCGGCGAGGTGATGACCATGCCGATCGTCGCGCAATCCTCGCCGTGGGGAAACCACATCGCCGAGCCGAAGACGCGGCCGATCTCGTCGAGGGCGGCGAAGCCGTGACCGAGGGCGCGCAACGCCTCCCAGTCGCCCGGCCGGTGCGGCCACTCGACCCCGAGGGACAGGCCGTGGAGCGCTTCCACGTCGACGGTGGCGATGTCCTGCGTGGCGAGCTCGAAGGACTTCAGCCGCATCGTGTTGGGGGGCGTCGTCACCGCATCCTCTCCTTCGTCGGCCGGCGCCCTGGAGGACGACCCGGGTTCGAGGCCCGCGTCGCACCGCCATGGCACCACCGCTCGCCGTACAATGGCCCGGACCGCGCCGACATTTCCGCTGGAGATCGGGCGGTTTTCGGAATTTTCGCCCGAAGCCTCCCGGTTTACGGCAGGAGCCCCGGATTCTCGCCGTTACGGTCGAGCCGGTTCAGGGGAATGCGCCGCCCGTCGCCGACCCGACCCGACGCTTCTGCCCAGGAGACCGGCATGACCCTTCTCGTCACCATCGACACCGATCCGCGCTTCGCTCCCAAGGAGGCCCTGCCGCTGCCCGAGCGCCTGATCTCGGGCTCGCCGGCCTTCAAGACCTGGGCGCAGGACGACACCCGCGACGGGACGATCAAGACCGGCATCTGGGAGGCGACGCCGGGCGAGACCCACTCGATCAAGGGCACCACCTTCGAGTTCTGCCATATCCTCTCCGGCCTGATCGAGATCGAGGAGACGGGTGGCGAGACCAGGACCTACAGGGCCGGCGACAGCTTCGTGATGAAGCCCGGCTTCGTCGGCGTCTGGCGCACGATCGAGACGGTGCGCAAGATCTATGTCTGCGTCTACGCGTGATCGTGGACTGACGCCGAACGATCTTTTGGAGCGGGGAGAAGGCGGCCGGAAGGCCGCCTTTTTCACGTCTGCTCGGCAGGAGGCATTCATCCCGTCTACGCGAATGCCGGGCTGTCCTCGGACAAAGCTGCCGCCCGCGGGGAGAGAAGAGACCCGCGCGATCGGGCCGGATCTTGGCCACAGCAGATTGTTGCGCACCGCCACGGGTTGGCGGCATCGCCAGCGCCGATGATCCGTGCGGACCTCCGCCATGACGAATCCGGGCATCCTCCGCCCGCGGCCTTCCGCAGATCCCGCCGGCCCGGATCCGCCGAGGAACGCCGTCGGCCCGAAGCGATCATCCCCGATCCGGCGCTCGCGCCAGTCGAAGCGAGGCTGCGTACCCTCTCTCTTCTGCCGGATTGCGGACGTGACCTCCCCCTCGACTGCGCGGCGCAATGTTCCGCTCAAGCTGTAACAGAACCGGACATGCGGCGGCGGCGGCGAGGCGCGGCGCGGGAGCAGGCCGCACAAATTTTGCCGGGACCGCATATTCGCAATTTTGTGCCGTCCCCCTCCGTCGTTTCGGTGCAAATCGCGAGGCCGATCCGCCACACTGCTTCCATTGAGAACCGGTCCGGGCCTCGATCCTCCGGAAGGGCTGCGGCGGGCGGGGCGCCGGACGGGATCGGGTGGCGCAGGATTGACGCCATCCGCGGAATTTGACCCGCCGCCGCCCGGATCGCCGGCGGCGTCGGACGGCCCTCCCGTCACAGGCGCGGAGCGGCGGGTCTGAGCGTCACGGCCCGCGAGATCGGATGTCGCCCCTGTCCCGGGCTCGTCACGACCGGTCCGCCTGCGCCATCGTCACGACCGTCGTCGCGGGATGCGGCCCGCCTCGACGAAAGGCGTCCCCGACAATCCCGCGCCGGCGGATCACCATCCTACCAGGAGACCTGTGATGAGCGACACGAGTGCGAGCTGGACTCCCGGTGACGACGCGATGGTCGAGGCCGCCATCCGGCGCGGCGCCGACCGGCGCGAATTGCTGCGGATGATGCTGGCGGGCGGCGTCGCCCTCTCGGCCGGCACCGCGATCCTCGGCCGCGCCGGCGCGGCGCTCGCCGCCGAGCCGGTCAAGGGCGGGCACCTCAAGGTCGCGGGCTTCTCGGCCTCGACCGCGGATACGCTCGATCCGGCCAAGGCCTCCAATGCCACCGACTACACCCGCTGCTGCAGCCTCTACAATCGGCTGACCTATATCGACGGCGCCGGCCAGGTGACGATGGAACTGGCCGACAGCGTCGAGAGCGCCGACGCCAGGACCTGGACCGTCACGTTGCGCAAGGGCGTCACCTTCCACGACGGCAGGAGCCTGACCGCCAAGGACGTCGTCTTCTCGCTCAAGCGCCACCTCGATCCCGCCACCGGCTCGAAGGTCGCCACGATCGCCAAGCAGTTCGCGGACGTGACGGCCGCCGACGACCTCACCGCCACGATCACCCTCACGGCGGCCAATGCCGACCTGCCGACGATCCTGGCTTTGCACCACTTCATGATCGTGGCCGACGGCACCACCGATTTCGCCAAGGGCAACGGCACCGGGCCCTTCGTCCTCAAGGAGTTCAAGCCGGGCGTCCGCTCGATCGTCGCGCGCAACACCAACTACTGGAAGGCCGCGGGTCCCTACTTCGACAGCTTCGAGTATTTCGCCGTCGCGGACGAGTCGGCGCGGCTCAACGCGGTGCAGTCGGGCGACATCCATGTCGGCGCCAACCTCAACCCCCGCTCCCTGCGGATCATCGAGGGCAACCCGGCAATCGCCCCGTTCATCAGCAAGCTCGGCACCTACACCAACCTCAACCTGCGGCTCGACCTCTCGCCGGGCGACAAGGCCGGGGTGGCCGAAGGCTTCAAGTCCCTGATCAACCGCCAGGTGATCCAGAAGTCGGTGCTGCGCGGCCTCGCCGAGATCGCCAACGACCAGCCGGTCCCGTCCTGGAGCCCCTATTTCAATGCCGAGCTCAAGCAGCGCGAGTACGATCCGGAGCGGGCCAAGTCCCTGTTCCAGAAGGCCGGCCTCCTCGGCCAGGAGGTCCGCATCGTGGCCTCCGACGCCGCCAGCAGCTCGGCCGACTACGCCGCCGTGCTCCAGCAGGCGGGCGGCAAGATCGGCCTGAACCTCGTGATCGACCGCGTCCCCTCGGACGGCTACTGGTCGAACCACTGGCTCAAGGACCCGATCGGCTTCGGCAACATCAACGCCCGCCCGACCCCGGACATCCTGTTCTCGCTGTTCTACCAGTCGACCGCGCCGTGGAACGAGAGCCGGTACAAGTCCGACAAGTTCGACGCGATGCTGCTTGAGGCCCGCGGCCTCCTCGATCAGGCCAAGCGCAAGCAGATCTACGGCGAGATGCAGGCCATGGTCGCCAACGAGGCCGGCACCGTGATCCCGGTCTTCCAGTCGAACCTCGACGGCGTGTCGCCCAAGCTGAAGGGGCTGGTGGCCAACCCGCTCGGTGGCATGATGGCCTACGGCCTCGCCGAATACGCCTGGTTCGGGGCCTGAAACCGCGGGTGCCGGGGGCGGTCCGCCGCTCCCGGAGCCGCCCTGTTCACGCCCTCAGCGCGGGATCGCCGATGAACTCCCTCATCCTCCGCATGGTCGCGGGACGCGTGGTGGTCGCCCTGGTGACACTGCTGATCGTCGCCGTGGTCATCTTCTTCGCGACCGCGCTCCTGCCGGGGGATGTGGTGCAGATCCTGCTCGGCCAGGCGGCGACGCCGGAGGCGGTCGCGGGCCTGCGGACCGCGATGCATCTCGACCAGCCGGCCGCCCTGCGCTTCCTCCTCTGGCTGAAGGCCCTCGCGACGGGCGATCTCGGCGTCTCGTACGTCAATACCATCCCGGTCGCCGAGCTGATCGGCGGTCGCCTGTCGAACTCGCTGAAGCTCGCGGGCGTGACGGCGGCGATCTCGGTGCCGGTCGCGCTGAGCTTAGGCGTCACCGCGGCGATCCTGCGCGGCACGCTGGTCGACCGGATCGTCGCGGTCTTCACCATCGCGGTGATCTCGGTCCCCGAATTCATGGTCGCGACCCTCTCGGTGATCGTCTTCGCGGTGTCCCTCGGCTGGCTGCCGGCCCTGTCGATGACCGGCGACGTCACGACGATCGGGGGCCTCGTCAAGGCCTACGCGATGCCGGTGCTCAGCTTGAGCTTCGTGGTCTCGGCGCAGATGATCCGCATGACGCGGGCCGCCGTGATCGAGACCCTGAACACGCCTTACGTCGAGATGGCGCTGCTGAAGGGGGCCTCGCGCCGCCGCGCGGTGCTGCACCACGCCCTGCCGAACGCCCTCGGGCCGATCGTCAACGCGGTGGCGCTCTCCCTGTCCTACCTCCTCGGCGGCGTCATCATCGTCGAGACGATCTTCAACTATCCGGGCCTCGCCAAGCTGATGCTCGATGCGGTGGCGACCCGCGACCTGCCGCTGATCCAGAGCTGCGCGATGATCTTCTGCCTCGCCTATCTCCTGCTGATCACGATCGCCGACATCGTCACCATCGTCTCCAACCCGAGGCTGCGCCACGCATGAGCGTCTCCCTGTCCGGCACGCGACCGGCGCGCCGCTGGCGTCTCGGCTACCGGATCAGCCCGGTCGGCGCGGTCGCCTTCGTGGTGATCTTTGGCTGGGCCGTCGTGGCGGTGATCGCGCCGCTGATCGCGCCCCATCCGGTGGGCGAGATCGTCGATTTCGACTTCTTCCAGCCGGTCTCGGCCTCGTACCCGATGGGGACCGATTATCTCGGCCGCGACGTCCTCTCGCGCATCCTGTTCGGGGCCCGCTACACGGTGGGGGTCTCCCTGGCGGCGGTGGCGATCGCGTGCCTGTCCGGCGTCACCCTCGGCATGACCGCCGCGGTGACCGGCGGCCTGTTCGACGGCGCGCTGAGCCGCTTCCTCGACGCGCTGACCTCGATCCCGAGCAAGATCCTGGCCCTCGTCCTGGTGGCGGCGGTCGGCTCCTCGATCCCGGTCTTGATCCTGACGCTCGCCGTCATCTACATCCCCGGCAGCTACCGCTTCGCCCGGGCGCTCGCGGTCAACGTGAACGCCATGGACTACGTCACCGTGGCGCGGGTGCGCGGCGAGCGGCTCGGCTACCTCATCCGCGCCGAGATCCTGCCGGGCATCGTCGGCCCGGTCCTGGCCGATCTCGGCCTGCGCTTCGTCTTCATCGTGCTGCTCCTCTCCAGCCTGTCCTTCTTGGGGCTCGGCGTGCAGCCGCCGAACGCCGATTGGGGGGCGCTGGTGAAGGAGAATATCGGCGGCCTGTCGCTCGCCGCCCCGGCGGTGATCTTCCCGCTCCTGGCCATCGCCAGCCTGACGATCAGCGTGAACCTGCTGATCGACAACCTGCCCCGGAAAATCCGCGACCGGAGCGAAGACGCATGAATCGCCTCGTCGAAGTCCGCGACCTGAGGATCGCGGCGCGCACCGATGCGGGCCGTACCCTCGAGATCATCCGCGGCGTTTCGTTCGACATCGACGAGGGCGAGATCGTCGCCCTGATCGGTGAGAGCGGCTCGGGCAAGACCACGATCGCCCTCGACCTGATGGGCTATACCCGGCCCGGCTGCCGCGTCGCCGGCGGCACCGTCACCCTCGACGGCGTCGAGATGAACGCCCTGCCGGAGAGCCGGCGAGCGCGATTCCGCGGCTCGCTCGTCTCCTACGTGCCCCAGAGCGCGGCGGCGGCCTTCAATCCCGCCCACACGATCATGGACCAGGTGATCGAGGTGGTGCGCATCCACGGCTCGATGCCGGTGGTGCAAGCCCGCGCCAAGGCGGTGGACCTCTTCCGGGCGCTGGCCTTGCCCAACCCTGACACGATCGGCGACCGCTATCCCCACCAGGTCTCCGGCGGGCAGCTGCAGCGCCTGTCCGCCGCCATGGCGCTGATCGGCGGACCCAGGCTGGTGATCTTCGACGAGCCGACCACGGCGCTCGACGTCACCACCCAGGTCGAGGTGCTGCGCGCCTTCAAGTCGGTGATGCGTGAAGGGGGCATCACGGGCGTCTACGTCTCGCACGACCTCGCCGTGGTGGCGCAGATCGCCGACCGGATCATCGTGCTCCGCCACGGCGAGATCCGGGAGCAGGGGCGCACGGCCGACATCCTGGAGCGCCCGCAGCACCCCTACACCCGCGAGCTGCTGGCGGCCTTCCGGCCGGCCGCAGCGCCGCGCGCGAGCCCCCTCGACCAGGACGAGGCGCCGCTCCTCGTGGTGCGCGACGTCGTGGCCGGCTACGGCCGGCCCGACGCC
>JAEWKL010000428.1 GCA_023386115.1 Pseudomonadota bacterium | reverse complement strand
CGATGGACCGGCCGAGGATCGGAAGCGGGTCGGGCTCGAAGGCGGCGAGGGCGCGGCGCAGGCCGATGAGGGCTCCACCCGCCGCCAGGATCGTCGCGCCGACCGCGACGGCGGCGGCGCCCATCAGCTTCATCCCATCGCCGGTCAAGCCGACCTGGACGAGCATCGCGGCCTCGAAGGTGACGATGGCGACGAAGGCGGCCGTCGCCGCCACGATCTGGAGCGCCAGCGCCGCCGGGAGCAGCCGGTGCATCAGCGAGAAGCCGCCGACCAGGGCATCGCGCGAGCCACGCCCTAACCGCGCGAGCAGCAGGCCGGCGAGCAGCACGACGAGGGAGAGGCCGGCCGCGACGGCGCCGCCCACGATCGCGACGGGCGGCAGCAGGCGGCGCCACTCCATCAGCGTGGCGAGTGTTTCGGTCTCGGCCCGAGCTTCCCGCGCCTTCACGACGGCGAAGGGCCCGCCATAGGTCTTGCCGTCATGGCGGAACTGCAGGCGGAAGTCGGGGCGCCCGTCGCGGGGCGTGCGCGCCTCGAGATCCGCCACGACCCCGGTGAGGCGGTCGTGCTCGGCCTTGACGTCGGCCCAGTCGTCGGCGCCGCGCTGCGCCTCCCACAGGCCGAGCAGGAGCAGCGCGAGCGGCAGCAGCACGGTGGCCGCGACGAGGCCGGCAAGGACGCGCGGACGCGAGGGCGCGTGCGGAATCGTTGCCTCGGGGATGGTCGCCTCCTGGCAAGCGGGAGATCAGTCGCCGTCGCGATGCACGAAGCGCGTGACGATCGCAAGACGATCGAGCCGCGCCAGTGATGACGTGCCGACAGATGTGCCGAGTTCAGACAGTAAGATCGGACGTGATGCATCCGGTGTCTCGGCGACCCGGAGATTTCTACCGTGATGAGCCCGCAGGTCAAGCGTGTCTTGCCTTGAACGGATCGGGAGGCATGACGTGTCACGAGCCGGTGCCGAGCGCGGCGCCGGGCGGACGGGGTGACGTGACGGGTGCTCGCGCGGCGGCTCGCCGAACCTTCGGGCTGCGCCCGCGTTCATCTCCGCCGGCACCCCCTCGCAGCCGAGATGGGGCTGCACGGGGCCGGCGACGCCGGTGCTGCAACCTGGATCCGCCTCAGGCAAGGGACGTTCCATCCCGGCTCCGACCGTGATGCCGTGTGGCCGCGAGGATCCGGCGCTCGGTCCCGCCTCGCCGCCTGCCTGGCGCTGTGCCGGCGGGGCCGGATCGCGCGTCTGCCCGAGGTCACGCACTGGCTCCGCCACGAGGAGCCGGAACGCCGCGGCGGAGCGCGTTGTCGTCCTGACCGGACGAGGAGGCCGGGACGGCGCGAGATCGTGGCCTTGCCCTTGCTCCTCGCGCGAGGCGCATGGGGAGCTCAACCGACGAGAGAGCGATGACGCACGCGGTTCTGATCGGCGATTCCGTCTTCGACAACGGTGTCTATGTGCGCGGCGGTCCCGATGTCGTGCGCCAGCTGCGGGCTCGCTTGCCGGGCGGTCGCGCGACGCTGCGCGCGGTCGACGGGGCGGTGCTGGCGGACGTGCCGCGCCAGCTGGCGGACCTCCCCGGGGACGCGACCCATCTCGTGGTCAGTGCCGGCGGCAACGACGCATTGCGGGCATCGGGCGTGCTCGACGATCCGGCGTGCTCCGTGGCGGAAGCGCTCGCGCGGCTCGCGAACGCCCAGGATCGCTTCCGGGCGGAGTACGGCGCGGCGCTGGACGCGGTGCTGGCGCACGGACTCCCGACGGCGATCTGCACCATCTACGACCCGCGCTACCCCGACCCGATCCGGCGGCGCCTGGCCGCGACGGCCCTGGCGCTCCTCAACGACGTCGTGACGCGCGCGGGGGCCGCGCGCGTCCTCACGCTCCTCGACCTGCGGGTGCTGTGCGGCGAGGATGCGGACTTCGCCAACCCGATCGAGCCGTCGGTCCGGGGTGGGGACAGGATCGCGGCTGCCATCGCCGCGTTCCTGCGCGAGGAGGAGGTGGGATGTTCACACGGCCGCATCATCGCTCGGCCCTGAGGGCGCGCCGACGTGGCGGGCTTGCCGGTGCACGCGCTCACCGGAACGGTCCTGCTGCCGGTGTGCCGTCGGCCGCAACCGAGGCGCGCTCCTCTATAGCCATGCCAGCAGGGAGCGAGAGAATGTAAGTCTATAGACGATCGACAGCAGAAATACGATCCAAGTCGTATGCAGCAGACCGACAACGCCGGCAAGCGCAAGCCTGATTAAATGGTGATGTTTAGACGGTGGTACGTAATTATGCGCGTAGCCTCGATTTGCCTCGTGCCGCACCGCCGAACCCCCATCGCACCTTGCTTTTCTGCTTCTCATTAAGCACGAGGCGCGGCGATCGGCCACGCCAAATTTCGCTGATCTGCTGAGCCCGGACTCGGCGGCTCCCGGCATCCCCCTCCCCGGGCCCCGACCGGCGAATCCGACACCCGTGACGCCGAACCGGACCGGCCTAGCGCCCGCCGGAAGCGGTCGCGCTGTCCTGTTCGACGCTCCTAATGGACAGGCGCTACGTTCTTGCCGATCCAGCCGAGGACCAGGTCCGCGATCTCGAGACTGTTGTCATCCTGCATGAGCATGTGAGAGTTTCCCTTGATCCCGATTTCCGGCAGCACGAGGAGTTCGGCCTTGCCGTTCGCCGCCGCGACGGCGGCCACGAAGGCGCGGCAGTTCTTCAAGCGCGGTGCCCAGCGCGGGAATTCATCGACGTAGTCACCAAACAGCACGAGGATCGGCACGCTCTTGTAGGGGGTGAGATCGGCCGTTGGGTCAGGACAGGCGGCCGGCTCGATCGAGACGATCCCCGCCACGCCTTTGGTGCTGAGGGCCGCGGCCTGGAACGGGTAGATGCCGGACTGGGAATGGCTCATCAGCACCGTCCCCCCGATCGTCTGTGCGAGTTCGGAGAGCGCGGGGACCGTCGGGTTCGGGTTCGGCAGGTTCGCGGCGCTGTCGGCGACCATCTGCTTCCAGAACTCGGCCTGCGCGGCGAGCGGGAAGCGCAGGCCGGGCATCACCTGCGGGTACTCACGGCCGAACCGGAAGATGGCCCAGGCGCCCTCGTGCCCTGCGGAGAACACGGTCGGCAGCGTGTCGACGGGCGCCTTGCCAAGACGGACCGCGTTGATCGCGGACGGGTCCGTCGCGGATCGGCCGCGCCAAACCTGATCGATCACGTAGGTCGGATGGCCGTGACGCACGAAGGACTCGTCCCAGCCCATCCTGCCGTCGGGCGTCGTCTCCCAGGTCTTCCCCGTGAGGCAGCAGCCGTGGATGAGCGTGATCGGCACACCCGTTCGGCCGGTCGGCACCTGATAGCGGACGTACATTTGATCGACCGTGATCGTGCCGGACTGATCGTAGTTCGGCAGGGTCGACAAGGCATCGGATCTGACCTCCCGGCCACCGATGAAGAAGCTGCCCTGCTTGGCCAGCGTGAGTGGACCAGGCTCGGGCTTGGCCGGCTCAGCGAGCGCTGGCGTCACAAGAGCGCAGAATGCCGCGGCGATCAGTGACAGGCGCATGAGATCGTCCTCCCTCAAGGGGTCCCGTTGGTCGGGCTCTGACCACTTGATAGGACGGGCCGTCGCCGCTTGGCCATCGCGCGATGCTGTCCATCGCCAGCTCCTTGGCCGCCCCCCGGTGCATCAGGACGATCGCGGCGACGGGATGACCTGTCGGCAGGTCTGGCGGGAGGCCCGTTGGCGGGGGCGCGACAGCCTTCCGCCATCAAGGCTCCCGTCGATCAGGCCGCCCGCACCGTGTCGAGGAAGCGGGCCACCTCGGCCGAGAGATGCTCGGACTGGCGCGACAGTTCCGAGGCCGAGGCCAGCACCTGGCTCGCCGCCGCGCCGGTCTCCTCCGCCGCGCCCGCCA
>JAEWKL010000415.1 GCA_023386115.1 Pseudomonadota bacterium | reverse complement strand
GGCGGCGTGGCGATGCGGCGCAGGGCGTTGACCACCCCGCCTTCGTCGCCGTTGCGGCTCGGCGCGGCGTAGCGGCCGAAGCCGTAGCGCGGCTCGATCAGGTCGAGCACGGCGTCGAGGGCGGCATTGGACAGGCCGACCTCGCCGGGCTGCGGCACGCCCTGGAGCGCGATGCTACGGCCCTCATAGGCGGCGTCGGTCGTGACCTCGGGGCCGAACCACGGCGGGACCGGGAAGCCGCCCGCCTCGTCGGGATTGTCGAACACCACCGACACGACGTCGACGTTGCCGGGGGCGACATAGCGGTCGATCAGGACGTCGCGGCCGTTGCCGAGGGCCACCTGGGTCCGGTCGTAGGCGGCGCGGCCGGCGCAGACGTCGAGGAGCGCGTCGCCATGGGCGCGCGGCACCTCAGTGCGCTCCTCGCTCGTGGCGCCGCCATCGGAGGTGACCAGGACGAGGTGGCACTGGCCCCCATCGACGCGCACGAACGAGGTCCGGCCGGATTGCGGCGGAAAGTAACCTTCGGTGATGCGGGAGGAGCCGCGCTCCTTGCGGATCAGGCGGACCAGCGCCGGCGCAACCTGGAAACGTCGTACGAGGGTCATACGCTCAACTCCACGGGGGTCGCGGCCGCAGGCCGCGATCGGCGTCAACTCTCGCGTATCGACCGATCATGACGACAGAATCAAGGCCGTGCTGCCGCCGCCCCCCGATTTATTGACGGAATTCTATTGTGCAGCGCGCGATGCTGGCATCATGCCCGACTCGCTGCGATCAGGGCCTCGGCAGCATCGGCCAGTGACCGGTTCGGCCCGTCGGCGCCGAAGATCTGCCCGCAGGCGAAGGCGCCCTCGACGAGGAGCAGCAGCGCATCGGCGAGGCGCTCCGGCGCGCGGGCGCCGAGCGTGCCGGCGACCTCGGCGCGGCGGGCGTGGCGCGCGCGCCTGCCCTCGCGTGCCGCCTCGCGGACGGGATGATCCGCCTCCGGATACTCGACCACGGCGTTGGAGAGGCCGCAGCCGCGAAAGCCCGGCTGGGCGCTGCGCCGGGCGATGCCGTCCACGAAAGCGACGAGGCCCGCCGCCGGGTCGCCCGGACAGGCCGCCAGCGCCTCGTCGAGGCGAGAGCGCAGGCGCGCATCGTAATCCGCCAGGCAGGCGACCACGAGGGCATCCTTCGAGGCGTAGCCGCGATAGAGGCTCGGCTTCGTCACCCCGGCCCGGGCCACGATCTCGTCGACGCCGACGCCCCGGAAGCCGCGGCTGTAGAACAGATCGCGGGCGGCCGCCCGGATCCGGTCGCCGGCCCGGAGGGGTGCGGTCCCGTCACGTCCCTCCGCCATGCTTTCACCCTTGACGATGTTACTGACTGGTACGTAACGTCCTAGCACGATTCGGGGAGGATGTCCCAGCATGAGTTCGACCGTGTCGCCGCGGGGCCTCGCCTCCCCCGCCCCGACTGCACCAAGGCCTGCTTCACCCAAGCCGCGCCCCTTCGGCCGGAACTACGCCTTCGTGGTGGTGGGCGTGATCTTCCTGTGCCTGCTGGCGGCGGCGGGCCTGCGGGCCTCGCCGGGCGTGCTGATCCTGCCGCTCGAGCAGGCCTTCGGCTGGAGCCGGAGCACCACCTCCTTCGCCGCCGGGCTCGGCATCTTCCTGTACGGGCTGGTCGGCCCCTTCGCGGCGGCCCTGATGCAGAGCTTCGGCATCCGCCGCACGCTGCTCTGCGCCCTGGCCCTCATGGCGACCTCGACGGGCTTGAGCGCGCTGATGAGCGAGCCCTGGCACCTCGTCGCCACCTGGGGCGTGCTGTCGGGTCTCGGCAGCGGCTGCGTCGCCATCGTGCTCGGGGCCACCGTCGTGAACCGCTGGTTCGCCGTGCGCCGCGGCCTGTTCATGGGGCTGCTCACCGCCAGCACCGCCACCGGGACGCTGGTCTTCCTGCCGGGCCTCGCGGCGATCGCGCAGGCCGGCGGCTGGCGGCCCGTGGTGCTCACCGTGGCCTGCGCCATCGCGGCGCTGATCCCGGTCGTCGCCTGGCTCCTACCGGAGCGACCCTCCGATATCGGCCTCACCCCCTACGGCGCGGCGCCCGGCACCGTCTCCGAGCCGCCCCGGCGCGCCAATCCGTTCCGCGCCGCGATCGACGGGCTGGTGCGGGCGAGCGCCAAGGGCGATTTCTGGCTCCTGTTCGGCACCTTCTTCATCTGCGGCCTCACCACCAACGGGCTGGTGGGCACCCACCTGATCTCGTTCTGCGCCGACCAGGGCATCCCCGAGGTGCGGGCCGCCGGGCTCCTGGCGCTGATGGGCGTGTTCGACCTCATCGGCACCACAGGCTCGGGCTGGCTCACCGACCGCTACGACCCGCGCAAGCTCCTGTTCGTCTATTACGGCCTGCGCGGCCTGTCGCTGATGGCCCTGCCCTTCACCGACTTCTCGTTCTACAGCCTGTCGATCTTCGCGGTGTTCTACGGCCTCGACTGGATCGCCACGGTTCCGCCCACGGTGCGCCTCGCCAACGAGACCTTCGGCGAGCGCGACGCCCCGATCGTGTTCGGCTGGATCGCCGCCGGCCACCAGTTGGGGGCCGCGACCGCCGCCTTCGGCGCCGGGCTGGTGCGGGCCTCGGAGGGCCGCTACCTCGAGGCGTTCCTGGCCGCCGGCCTCACCGCCGTGATGGCCGCGCTGATGTCGCTGATGATCGGCCGGATGCGCCAGGCGGCGCCGGCGGCGGCGTGAGACGGAGCCGGACGTCAGCCTGCGGGCGCGTCCGGCGCCTGGTTTCCCGTGCGGTTTCGGGCTTTCCGCGCCTTGCCCTGGTCAGGGCGACCGGTCTACCCCATCTGATCGGCGGGCCGTCCCGGCCTGCGACGTGAAGGCCGTTCTCCCGAGGTCATCGATGCTCACCGACACTCCCGCGGCCGGCCAAGCTCTTGCCGGCCAAGCCTCTGCCGGCAAAGCCCCTGCGGGCGCCCTGATCAAGGACACCACCACCGCGACCTTCCGCCAGGACGTGATGCAGGAATCCCTGCAGCAGCCGGTGCTGGTCGATTTCTGGGCGCCGTGGTGCGGGCCGTGCAAGCAGCTCACCCCGATCATCGAGAAGGCCGTCAAGGACGCCGGCGGCAAGGTGAAGCTCGTCAAGATGAACATCGACGAGCACCCCCAGATCGCCGGCCAGCTCGGCATCCAGTCGATCCCGGCGGTGATCGCGTTCCAGCGCGGGCAGCCGGTCGACGGGTTCATGGGCGCCCTGCCCGAGGGCCAGGTGAAGGCCTTCATCGAGCGCCTGGTCGGTCCCCTCGGGCCGACCGCGGTCGAGGACCTGATGGCGGAGGCGCAAGCC
>JAEWKL010000410.1 GCA_023386115.1 Pseudomonadota bacterium | reverse complement strand
CAGCGGCGGGCCGTGGGACTTGCCGTGCGCGGTGCCGATCCGCGCCCGCTCCTCGGGCTCGCCCTGCTCTACGTGCTGGCGGCGGCCGGCCTCGGCGGGCTCAAGCTGGCGCTCAACCTTGGCCGCGGCTTCGTCGGCGAGCGCGCCGTCCGGCGCCTGCGCGCCGCCATCATGGCGGATGTCCACGCCGCCTCCGGCCCGGAGCGGGGAATCGAGATCGCGATGGTGCTGGACGAGGCCGAGCCGGTCGGCAGCTTCGTGGGGGTGTGTCTGTCGGAGCCACTGTTGCAGGCCGGAGTGCTCGTCTCCACCCTCGCCTACCTGGCGCTCCTCCATCCGCTGATGGCCCTGGTGACGCTCGCGGTGTTCTCGCCTCAGCTCGTCTTCGTGCCGCTGATGCAGCGGGCGATCAACCGCCGCGTCGCCGCCCGCGTCGGCCTCCTGCGGCGGATCAGCGGCGGGCTGGTGGAGCGGCCGGCGGCGCTGCCGGCACCGACGCCGGCGGAGCTGGACCGCCTGAACGGGGTCTTCCGCCTCAACATGGGCATCTTCGGGTTCAAGTTCTCGATGAACTTCCTGATGAACCTGTCCTACCACCTCGGCGTCGCCGGCATCCTGGCGGTCGGCGGCTACGCGGTCGCGGCGGGTGAGGCGGAGATCGGCACCGTGGTCGCCTTCGTGTCGGGGCTTGCCCACATGAACGACCCCTGGGGCGACCTCGTCAGTTGGTTCCGGGACGTGAGCGTGACGCGCACGAAGTACGACCTGATCGCCCGGACAACGTCGGGTCCGGCCGCTGGGCAGACGTGATCTGGATCAAGGGGGTCGGGCCCGGGCCCCGTTACGACGGATCGGCGCTGGAGACCCGACATGCCCGCCTCGTCAGCCCTGCCGATTCCGGCCGCGCCGTCCGCACGGCTCCCCACCCTTCTGCTGGTGCGCGCGCACCCGGAGGCTGCGCCACTCGAAAAATCCTCTGCTCCCGGCGACGACCGAGACGTGAGCGCGACCAGCGAGGCCATCGACGAAGCCGTGCACGCGGCCGTCGCTCGCGCGACCGGCGGCCTCTCCCCGGCTGCGCTCGCCGATGCCTGGGGCGACTGGGCCGTCCATCTCGCCTTCTCGCCCGGCAAGCAGGCCGAACTCGTCGTCAAGGCGGCCCGCAAGGGCGAACGGCTGGCCGGGTTCCTGCTGCGCAGCCTGCTACAAGGTGACCGTGCCGAGCCCTGCATCCGGCCCTTGCCTCAGGATCACCGCTTCGACGACCCGGCTTGGCAGGTCTGGCCGTTCAGCCTGATCGCGCAGAGTTTCCTGCTCACCCAGCAATGGTGGCACAACGCGACCACCGGCGTGCGCGGCGTGTCCCATGCCCACGAGGCGATGGTGGCGTTCACGGCGCGCCAGATGCTCGATGCAGTCTCCCCGTCGAACACGCCCGTCACCAACCCGGTCGTGCTCGCCGAAACCCTGTGCACCGGTGGCGAGAATCTTGGCCAGGGCAGCCTCAACCTGATCGAGGACGCGCTCCGGCTGCTCGCGGGCGAGCCGATGCCCCCCGGCCTCGAGGGCTTCGCCGTCGGGCGCGACGTCGCCGTCACGCCCGGACGGGTCATCCATCGCAACCGCCTGATCGAGCTGATCCGGTACGACCCTGTCACCGAGGCGGTCCGGCCCGAGCCGATCCTGGTCGTGCCGGCCTGGATCAACAAATACTACATCCTCGATCTCTCGCCGGAGAATTCCCTGGTCCGCTACCTGGTCGGCCAGGGCTTCACGGTTTTCATGATCTCCTGGCGCAATCCCGGCTTCAACGACCGCGACCTGTCGTTCGACGATTACTGGCGGCTCGGCGTGATGGAGGCCCTCGATACCATCGGAGGGGTCCTGCCGGGCTGCCGGGTCCATCTCGCCGGCTACTGCCTCGGCGGCACGCTCGCCGCCATCGCGGCGGCCGCCATGGCCCGGGACGGGGATGGTCGGTTGTCCTCCCTCACCCTGTTCGCCGGTCAGGTCGACTTCACCGAGGCGGGCGAGCTCACCCTTTTCGTCAACGAGAGCCAAGTCACCTTCCTGGAGAGCCTGATGCGCAGCACGGGCACCCTCGATGCCCGGCAGATGGCCGGGGCGTTCCGGCTCCTGCGCTCGAACGACCTGATCTGGTCACGGATGGTGAACAGCTATCTGCTCGGCCGGCGCGAGGAGACGACTGCTCTCGCCGCCTGGAACGCCGACGCGACCCGGATGCCGGCGCGGATGCAATCGGAATACCTGCGCCGCCTCTTCCTCGACAACGACCTCGCGGAGGGCCGTTTCCGGGTCGGCGGGCGGCCGGTGGCGCTCGGCGACATCCGGGTTCCGGTCTTCGCGGTCGGCACGGAACGCGACCACATCGCGCCCTGGCGTTCGGTGTTCAAGCTCACGCTGCTGACCGAAGCCGAGGTCACCTTCGTGCTGGCGAGCGGCGGGCACAATGCCGGCATCGTCGCAGCGCCAGAAGAGTCGGGCCGGCGCTACCGGGTGCACACCCGGACCGCGCGGGACTACTATCTCGACCCCGACGTCTGGACCAGCATCGCCCGGGCCGCGGACGGGTCATGGTGGCCGGAATGGACCGCCTGGCTCGCTACCCGGTCTAGCGACCTGGCCGCCCCGCCCCTCTCGGATGCGACAGCGTTGTGCCCGGCCCCCGGCACCTACGTCCTGGAGGCGTGAGGATGGTCGAGGCCGCCGCCTTCATCGAGAACCGTACCTTCGCCGAGATCCGTGTCGGCGACACGGCCAGCCTCACCCGCACCCTGCGGGCGGAGGACATCAGCCTGTTCGCGGCGGCCTCCGGCGACGTGAACCCGGCCCATCTCGATCGCGACTACGCCGCCACCGACCGTTTCCACGGCGTGATCGCGCACGGGCTGTGGGGCGGCTCGCTGATCTCGGCGGTGCTCGGCACCGAGTTGCCGGGGCCGGGCACGGTCTACCTCGCCCAGTCGCTACGCTTCCTGCGCCCGGTGCGGATCGGCGACGCAATCACCGCGCAGGTCACGGTGTGCGAGAAGGACGAGGACCGTGGCAGCCTCGTCCTCGACTGCGCCTGCCTCGACGCTGCCGGAGAGCCGGTCATCACCGGGCAGGCCGAAGTACTGGCCCCGACCGAGAAGGTGCGCCGCCCCCGGGTCCTCCTGCCGGAAATCCACCTGCACGAGCGTGGCGCCGCTTGGCGAAAGCTAGTCGAGGCGGCCCGTACCCTGCCGCCGATCCGCACGGCGGTGGTCCATCCCTGCGACACGCTCTCCCTCACCGGCGCGCTCGCCGCCGCCCGCGCCGGCCTGATCGTGCCGGTGCTGGTCGGGCCGCAGGCGAAGATTGCGGCGGCGGCGAAAGCCGCGGGCGAGGCCCTCGACGGCGTCGCCATCGTCGACGCCCCTCACAGTCACGCCGCGGCCGAGCAGGCCGTGGCTTTTGCCCGAACGGGTGCGGTAGCGGCCCTGATGAAGGGGGCGCTGCACACCGACGAGATCCTGTCGGCAGCTCTCGTCAAGGCGACGGGCCTGCGCACCGAGCGGCGGATGAGCCACGTCTACGCCCTCGACGTGCCACATTATCGCAAGCCCCTGTTCCTCACCGACGCGGCGGTGAATATCGCTCCGACGCTGGAGGTGAAGCGCGACATCGTCCAGAACGCCATCGACCTCACCCAAGCCCTTGGAATCCTGGAGCCGAAGGTCGCGATCCTCTCGGCAGTCGAGAAGGTGGCGACGAAGCTCGGCTCGACCCTCGAAGCGGCCGCCCTGTGCAAGATGGCCGAGCGCGGGCAGATCACCGGCGGCCGCGTCGACGGCCCGCTCGCCTTCGACACCGCGGTCTCACGGGAGGCCGCGCGAGCCAAAGGCCTCGGCGGGGCGGTGGCGGGGGACGCCGACATTCTGGTCGCGCCGGATCTCGTCTCCGGCAACATGCTGGCAAAGCAACTGATCCATCTCGCCGGCGCGGAAGCCGCCGGGCTCATCCTCGGGGCGCGTGTGCCGATCGTCCTGACGAGCCGGGCCGACGGCGCCGAGATCCGCGCCGCCTCCTGCGCCCTCGCCCAGCTCTTCGTGCACCGGGGCGGGGCAGCCTCATCGGGTATGCGCCAAGGCTGCCTCGCGCTGCGCGACTCTCAGCGCAGAGACCCCCGTCCCGTTCCGAAAGGCAGCACAGTGGGCCAAGACGGCCTCGGGCGCGCCCTTGACGATCAGGGTTAAGCCCTCCGGCCCATCCACCAGGACCGAGCCGGTGCGCTGCACGTAGTCGACGGGGCGCTGGCGGATGAGCCGCCAGCTCGCCGCCGCCTCGGGGC